>NZ_JBWKYI010000011.1:203933-207721 GCF_059423705.1 Pedobacter sp. GW460-11-11-14-TSB4 | reverse complement strand
GGGTGAACGTTGCAATTTTTTTAAATTATTATTGACCATTTTGTTAAGATTTGGTCAACCTTTTTTAGGACTCCACAAAAAAAAAAAAACCCTTACTTTTTTCAAGTTAAGGCTTTTGTTGCGGAATGGACGGGACTCGAACCCTACTCATATATCTTTGACAGTTAGCTTTTTAAATTATACCGATGTAGCCTGCTCACTACATGCTCACCTTTTTTCTGCATATATTTGACTATAAATGACTATAGTAAAGGAAATATTAATTCTATCTAATGCAATTTATTTATAGGCCTTGTCTAAATACCTCATCTGCAGGCGTTGTGCTCACGGTTTAAATGCGGACGAATTGCGGTTTTTGCCAAAATGCCCAATCATCATTATATTGCATTTTATCCCAACGAAAAAATAACTCTTGCACCAGCATTCATAGAAACAGAAAACCCAACATTTCTGATGGGTTTTGCTGTTTACAGTTAACAATTGTGTCATACCGCAATACTCCGACTGGAAAGAGATTTAATATTTAAAACTTTGTTCTGATATTTCCTTTCGAAACTATCGACAACCTCGATAATTTCAAACCTTAAAATTCTTAACTCCTCTCCTAAGATCCCATCTAAAAGTATCTCACAGGCAATTTGTTTTTCATCAATAGATAGGCGGCTATCAACATTTTCACACTTAATCAATATTTCAAATACACCATCATCATATTTTAACAAGACATATTCCCATGTATTTGCGTTTACTTCAATCTGTTCTCCTGAATATCTATAGAAATCAAAAATAAGATCCCATTCCTTTGGTGGCTTAGCATAAAAAAAATCCCACCCTTTGCACTTTATAGAATACGAAATAATTTTTTTGGTCTTCTCTAATAAACTTAACTCACCACCTGGAGAAATAACCAGCATGTTGCTCGAATTAATTCCGGGGCCTAACTCCCAGGTAAAATCGCCAAGCGAACGAATTCTTTTATCCAAGTCATCAATTAAGTCGTAATTATCAAATGCCTCTCCGAAATCTTGGCAAATCGAAGCAAACCATTTCCAAAATTCTTTTATAGAATTTACATTTGTTTTCTTAAACATTTTGCAATTATTATCTAGGACTTTTAGTAATTTATTATAAAAACTAATCAATCACCCACTTCACTTTGCCTAAAGGCATCATAAGCTAACCTAGCTACGATATTAACATTGGTTTCTGATTTTTCATAACTTAATATCCTCTCAGCAGCCTTAAACCATTTGTCTCCGATTTCGGGATTTGCTTTTTTGGGGGTAAATTTATACTTGAATGTATCATCATTGTTGGCAACTTCATTAATAACAAGAAGGGATAATCTGGAAAGCTCATTTACAGCTTTACTCTGTTCTATTTTCAAAATCATGTCTGGTTGAGCCAAAAATCTATTCTCAGTAATCTGCACAGCTTTTAAGAATTTATCTAATGCGCTAATATCATTCATATCCCACCAAGAATCAGCAACCCCCTTAACGTTATACTCCTCTCCTAGTAATTCAAGTCGCTCCGGATCTTCTAAAAAAGATCCAATCCTTTCATAAGATTCAGGAGGGATGTCATCCCATACCGCACCCCAAAGAGTAACTTTAGAAAGATAGAAAGCGGCTGTAAATTTTCCTACGTTAAAATTAGAGTAGGTAAAGCCAAGGGTAAGATAGAGTTCGTTGTCAATAACCTTTAGATAGAGGGCATCTGCAACAGATGAACCCAGAATCACCTTTCTATAACCAAGTGACACTAATCCTTGCTCAATTTCTTTCTTAAACTTATTTCTGTTTATTTTCATCTTATTTTGTTTTCGGGCCTATGTATGTGGGAGAACCAGGCTGATATGCGGGATTTTTAGGATCATATAAAATGGTTTCAGTTTTGACCTTATTTTTTTTTCATTAATTTTTCCCTTTTTTCAGCCGATTTTCTACCAGATTTAGTATCCGGTTTAATAATAACTGCTGTTCCATCGGGCCTAACTCCATCTTTTCTAACCTTTGTTCCATCTTCCAGCTCCATGGGTACTTCAGTTTTGCCACCCTTTTCTCTTATTTTTTTCTGCTCTTGTCTGTGCGCTTCTTGTCCCGTCTTAACTGTTCCTCTAAGCTTTTCATTTTTCTCAGAAGGACTTTTTGCCTTCTCTGCACCACTCGAATTCGGCTTAGCCTCCGCATTTAATACAACTTGCGAACCATCATCGGAACTACTATGAAATTTATCCCAAAGATAAACAACTCCAGCACCGATAGCTGCACCTGTAACAACAAGACCTCCGGCGACCCATCCAGCTACCGCACCAACGACTGTTACTGTTCCGCCCGCCGCAATTGCGCCGCCTGTAGCTAGTCCTCCAGCTAATATAGCCGAAGCTCTACCTAGCTAGCTGAATACACTTTGGTAAGGCGTTACCTTATATTTAGAATAGTCCTTAGTGTGATGTTACTATATTATTTTTTAAGCCAACTTCTGAGTAAGTCTTAACATTAGATCATTTTATTTACCTGCAGCATAAAATACATTACGAAACTCTTTAAGCGCCTTTCTTGGCTAAGGAAGCTAAAAAAAATTCGACATCCCGCTTAAATTCATCTCGATTAAAATCTTTAACCTTCCTAGGAAGGGACTCCAAATTATCTAAAGATTCTATAATCTTCTGAATTATGATTTTTTGACTTTCAGCCTCAGTTCCAGCCAAAAACAATTCATATGGAGCACCATTTATCAGCGATGTGCAAAAAAAGTGCTTTTTGGTTACTACAAGTTCTCCTGTATAAGGATTTTTTGATGTCTTTTCAAGCACGTACTTGGGGGGCAACACTTTAAATAGATGCTCGAAGCCGGGGGGTGGATTAACAACTTTCATATCAATGGAAAATGCTATCAAACCCTCGCCATAGTTTTTAAGCAGTTGGTCTGCTTTTAAAGCATTGTCGATGTTGTGTATTAATTGAGCTTTATGCTGAGCTTCTGGGCTTATTGTTAGTCCTATTCCAAAATACATGAATTCCTAATTATCTATATAGATGTAATTAATGACAAAATATGTCTAAAATTTATAAAACTCTAGACATATTTTACTTGAATAATCTATCTAACTGCATAAAATCTATGACGTGCGTTAGGCAGGTTTCATAGCGCTGAAGAGTACTTCTTTCGTACTCCTTTCCATGTGGCTTTTCATTTTAAAGTTGTGATCTTAAAAAACTGTAACAAGGGTCCTTAACTGCAGAGTCTTTCCGATAAAGCGGTTTTTAACCGTTTCTGACGTAACAGTTTCGCTCCCTACCGCCATCAATTGGTGAAGTTCCTGAGCTTTTGACTGTAGCCTGTCCAAAAAAGAATTTAAAACCCTGGTATCTTCTTTTGTACCTGAGGTTCTTCCGGCCTGTGCATTCCAGCGGTTGGGATCACATGGCTTTCCCGTTGAAGTTTCTGCAGGTTTACCATTGACTGTAAACCTTAAATAAATGGTGATTGGACCGGTTTTGTAATTGGAGCGCTTTTTAAATAAAAAAGCAGATTGATGTTTATTCTCATGACAAAGGACTAAAGTGAAACAAAATTGTTAATTCTATCACTTCCAGTCAAGATGTTAATGATTGAAATAGCTTATAAAAACTGTTAAGCTATAATCGGTGAGCATTCATATCGTTTAATGTGCTCACCGAATTGCTCACCTTTTTATTGCGAAGAAATGAATAATTGCTACTATCAGAAAACAAAAAAGCCCTAACTTTTTTCAAGTTAAGGCTTTTGTTGCGGAATGGGAC
>NZ_JBWKYI010000011.1:201697-203840 GCF_059423705.1 Pedobacter sp. GW460-11-11-14-TSB4 | reverse complement strand
ATGGACGGGACTCGAACCCGCGACCTCCTGCGTGACAGGCAGGCATTCTAACCAGCTGAACTACCACTCCTTTTGTTCTCTTTAAAGTTCGAACCTCTTTCCCCTTTCGGGAATGCAAATATAGACACTATATTCAGTTTATCACTATAATAACCGACTTTTTAATCAATAATTACGTAACACACTGAACCTCATTCTAAATATTTTAATCAAAATGATTCTTAAACAAAAAAGCCTCAACTTTTTCAAGTTAAGGCTTTTGTTGCGGAATGGACGGGACTCGAACCCGCGACCTCCTGCGTGACAGGCAGGCATTCTAACCAGCTGAACTACCACTCCTTTTGTTCTTCTTTAAAGTTCGAACCTCTTGTCTCTTTCGAGGTTGCAAATATAGAGACTATATCTTAATTTGCAAACTTTTTTTTTTAAAAATATTTAACTCCTTAACCTACAGCACCTTCCTGCATCTTCTCTGCATTTTCAGCAAACTGAAGCGCATCAATAATCTCCTGAATATCGCCGTCCATAATGGTTGGCAGGTTATACATCGTTAATCCGATGCGGTGTTCGGTAACGCGGCCCTGAGGATAATTGTAGGTCCTGATTTTCGCTGAACGATCGCCGGTTGATACCATTGTTTTACGTTTAGCAGCAATATCGCCATTCTTTTTCTGCAATTCGATATCGTAAAGTTTACTACGCAACATCTCCATTGCAATAACGCGGTTACCCAACTGCGAGCGTTCCTGCTGACAAACCACCACAATACCCGATGGTTTGTGCGTTAGCTGCACCTTGGTTTCTACCTTATTTACGTTCTGTCCACCGGCACCACCTGAGCGCGAAGTTTGCAATTCAATATCGGCAGGATTAATGTAAAGATCAATCTCTTCAGCTTCTGGTAAAACTGCTACAGATGCAGCTGAAGTATGCACACGACCCTGTGTTTCGGTATCAGGCACACGCTGTACGCGGTGTACACCACTTTCGTACTTTAACTGGCCATAAACATCATCGCCACTCACTTTCAGAATCACCTCTTTATAACCACCAGCAGTACCTTCGGTTACATCAACAGTTTCCACTTTCCAGCCTTTGGTTTCGAAATAACGGGTATACATGCGGTATAAATCGCCGGCAAATAAAGCCGCCTCATCACCACCGGTACCGCCACGGATCTCAAATACAGCATTTTTAGCATCTTCCGGATCTTTAGGAATCAACATCAAACGGATATTGCTTTCCATTTCTTCCTGTTGCTTTAACAAAAGATCGAGCTCTTCTTTTGCCATCTCACGCATTTCAGCATCTTTCTCAGTAGCTAAAATTTCTTTGTTGGCATCAATATTACTCATCACATTTTTGTAGATTTTATATTCATCCACAATCTTGCCTAAGTCTTTATATTCTTTATTTAAAGCCGCAAAGCGTTTCATATCCTGTATTACATCCGGATTACTCAACGATTCTTCCACATCTTCCCAACGCAGCTTTATAGCTTCTAATTTATCTAACATATTTATTCTTGTTGAAATTTCCTGAGCTTGGCATAGACCCAAAAATTCAGGAAATGCAAAAATAAGGAAAAAAGCTGAATTAGTTTGGAAAGGAAGGATGGTTAATTGGCTAATCGCTTAGACATAAATTGAAATCGCTACAGTTCAATTTGAAAATGAAAGGTTCTAAGCCCGTGGAGGGCGATAGTCCGCTATCCCTCCAAGTCCTTGCTCATACTTCGCTCCGGGCTTTTTGTTTTATCGGGCTTATGAACAAAGGGCAGTGCACCCAGGCACTATGCAAACCCAAATAGCAGCAGGAACCTGTGTACCTAAACGGGATTGCAGTGGCAGCTCCCGATTTTCCTTCAAAATCGGGACTATAACGAAAAGCCCGGCGAAAATTAGACTGATGTTACAGGTTCTGCTTTCCAAAAAACATCAAATTATAGTGCTGAAAAACTGATTTACAAAGGGAAAGCATTATTTAAAGGTTTTGGAAATGAACGTTCTGTACCTGTGGCAGCCGGTAGCCCTGCTATTTCTCCAAGTCCTCACTCGTTCCTCGCTCCGGGCTTTTCGTTCTATCAGGTTTATAAACTGAGGGCGGTGCATCTAAGCACTATGCAAATCTAATAGCAGCACAA
>NZ_JBWKYI010000011.1:0-201598 GCF_059423705.1 Pedobacter sp. GW460-11-11-14-TSB4 | reverse complement strand
AACCCGGGTACCTAAACGGGATTGCAGTGGCAGCTCCCGATTTTCCTTCAAAATCGGGACTATAACGAAAAGCCCGGCGAACATTAAACTGATGTTACAGGTTCTGCTTTCCAAAAAACATCAAACAGTGCTGAAAAACTGATTTACAAAGGGAAAGCGTTTTAAAGGTTTTGAAAATGAAAGGTTCTGTACCTGTGGCAGCCGGTAGCCCTGCTATCTCTCCAAGTCCTCACTCGTTCCTCGCTCCGGGCTTTTCGCTCTATCAGGTTTATAAACTGAGGGCGGTGCATCTAAGCACTATGCAAATCTAATAGCAGCACAAACCCGGGTACCTAAACGGGATTGCAGTGGCAGCTCCCGATTTTCCTTCAAAATCGGGACTATAACGAAAAGCCCGGCGAACATTAAACTGATGTTACAGGTTCTGCTTTCCAAAAAACAAATAGGAACTATAAATTTGGCTTATAATACTCCAATTTCAACTCCTGCCCGTCAAACACTGCGTAAGAATTATAATTAAGCCATTCGCCAATATTCACATAGCGGCTTCCATTACCCAAATCGATATCGAGCGGCAGGTGCCTGTGTCCGAAAATAAAATAATCGAAATGCACCTTCTGTAACTGCTCTTTGGCATAAATGGCCAGCCATTCTTTATCCGCTCCTAAAAAAACTTCCTTTTCGGTTTGCGCAGCCCTGCTGCCCCGGCTCCATCCATTGGCAATACCAATGCCCAGGTTTGGATGCAAACGGGCAAATAACCATTGGCAAAATTTGCTTCTAAAAATCTTTCTTAAGAATTTATATTTTTTATCCCCTGGTCCTAAGCCATCGCCATGGTGTAAATAGAATTTCTTGCCACCCCTTTCAATAATCAGTTCATCGCTGATGATTTCCATACCGATTTCCTGAGTGAAATAATCGCGCACCCACATATCGTGGTTACCCTTAAAAAAGTAGATTTTTATCCCGGCATCGGCCATGGCAGCTAACTTACCCTGTAAACGGATAAATCCCTTCGGAATTACTTTAGCGTACTCGAACCAGAAATCGAAAATATCGCCCATCAAAAACAGTTCGCCACAATTCGGTTCTATAAAATTTAACCAGCTTACAATACGCGCTTCACGGGCACGGCTTTCGGCATAACTGGGTGTGCCTAAATGAAAATCGGAAGCGAAGTAAATATTTTTTGCCATGGATTTTCAAAGGTAAAGGAAAAAAGCGGAAAGACTAAAGAAGAAAGACCAAAGCTTAAACCACTATAATCTGTGCAATCAAAAAATCTGTGCAATCAACCCGAAAGGAAAAAAGCGGAAAGACTAAATTAAGGAAACAAACTCCGTGTAAATCTTTGTTTTGATATGGGCAAGCGAGACAAAAACCTTAATGCCCTTAATTCCTCAATGGTAAAATTCTGGAAATTAAAGAAGAAGGATCAAAGCTTAAACCACTATAATCTCTGCAATCAACCCGAAGGTAAAAGGTCAATGATTAAAGTAAGGAACCAAACTCCGTGTAAATCTTTGTTTTGTAATATGGGCAAGCGAGAGAAAAACCTTAATGCCCTTAATTTCTCAATGGTAAAATTCTGGAGACTAAAGAAAAAAGCTTAAAGCACCTTAATCTGCGAAATCTAAAAATCTGTGCAATCAAGCCGCAGGTAAAAACATATATTAGTAAATAATCTGAATACGAAGTATCCTCATTAAAAAAGACAATAAAACCATGAAAAAACAAATTCTATTGAGCTTATTTGCATTAAGTCTGTTTGCCTGTAACCAGGGCAAAAAACCTGCAGAAAAAATAACATTGATGAAATACCCTGAAACAAAAAAAGACAGTACAAAAGATAATTATTTCGGAACGACCATTGCCGACCCTTACAGATGGCTGGAGAATGATACCTCGGCAGAAACAAAAGCCTGGGTTATCGCCGAAAATAAGGTTACCCAAAACTACCTGGAGCAAATTCCTTACCGCGCGGATATTAAAAAGCGCTTAACCGAATTATGGAATTACCCTAAAGAAAGTGCCCCATTTAAGGTGGGCGAATATTATTTCTTTACTAAAAATGATGGCCTCCAGAACCAGAGTATCTGGTTTATTAAAAAAGGATTAGCAGGTAAGGAAGAGATTTTTCTCGATCCCAATAAACTCACAAAAGATGGAACAGCAGCCGTTTCATTGCTTGGTTTCTCGCACGACAAAAAATACCTGGCTTATTCCGTTGCACAGGCGGGATCAGACTGGAGCAATATTTATATCATGGAGGTTGCCAGTAAAACCAAATTAGCCGATGAGCTGAAATGGACTAAATTCTCTGGTGCAGCCTGGAAAGGTGATGGTTTTTACTACAGTAAATTTGACGAGCCCGCTAAAGGAACCGATCTTTCAGCAGCCAACAAATACCAAAAAGTGTATTTCCACAAATTAGGCGATCAGCAGCAAAATGATCAGTTAATTTTTGAAGACAAAAGCAATCCAAATCTATATTTTGGCGCCAACGTTACCGAAGATGAACGCTTTCTGGTGGTTTACGCCAGTGCGGGTACTTCGGGCAATGCACTTTATTATCAGGATTTAAAAGCGCCGGATAGCAAAATTGCCTTACTGGTTAAAGGTTTTGAAAACAACCACAGCGTTGTTGATAATATCGGTGATAAACTGCTGGTAAATACCGACCTCGGTGCCGAAAACAAACAGGTAGTTTTAGTCGATCCAAAAAATGCAGATCCTAAAAACTGGCAGAAGATTATCCCTGAATCTAAACTGGCTTTAGAAGGTATTGGAACTGGCGGAGGATTTCTTTGGGCATCCTACTTAAAAGATGCAAGCACCAATATTGTTCAGTTTGATTTAATGGGAAAGAAAATTGGCGATGTAAAACTACCAGCTATCGGAACCGTTGGAGGCTTTGGCGGGTACAAAGAAGACAAAGAATTCTTTTATACCTTTACCAACTTCACCACTCCGGGCACGATTTATCGTTACGATATCAATAAAAGCGAATCGATATTATATAAAAAATCAGACCTGCAGTTTAACACCGATAACTACGAAACCAAACAGGTATTTTATCCATCAAAAGATGGCACAAAAGTACCCATGTTTATCGTACACAAAAAAGGCATCAAACTGGATGGCAACAATCCCGTTTATCTGTATGCCTATGGCGGCTTCCAGATTAGTTTAACCCCAGGCTTCAGCCTCTCGCGGATGCTCTTTTTAGAGCGTGGTGGCATTTACGTTCAGCCGAGTTTACGGGGTGGAAGCGAGTATGGCGAGGCCTGGCACAAAGGTGGTATGTTAGCCAAAAAACAGAACGTTTTCGACGATTTTATCGCCGCAGCCGAATACCTGGTTAAAGAAAAATATACCAATCCGGCTAAAATAGCCATATCTGGCGGCTCAAATGGCGGCCTGTTGGTCGGTGCCTGCATGACGCAAAGACCTGACCTGTTTAAAGTGGCTTTGCCTGCTGTTGGCGTTTTAGACATGTTGCGTTACCATAAATTTACCGTAGGCTGGGGCTGGGCCGTTGAATATGGAAGCAGCGACAAAAAAGAAGATTTCGATTACCTGATTAAATATTCGCCGCTCCATAACTTAAAAAGCGGGGTTAATTATCCGGCCACATTAATCACAACTGCCGATCATGATGACCGCGTGGTACCCGCACACTCCTTTAAATTTGCAGCAACCTTACAGGAAAAATATAAAGGCGAAAACCCTGTTTTAATCAGGATCGAAACCAAAGCGGGACACGGTGCAGGCAAACCCACTACGAAATTGATTGAAGAGGCTGCTGATGTATGGAGTTTTGTATTTCAGAATTTAGGAATGAACTGGTAACGTGTTTTTTGTCATTCTGAACCCCAAAAATTCGTCATCTCGACTGGAGCGTAGCGAAATGGAGAGATCTACCGAGGTAGATTTAGCTTCGCTCCCGAACATTCGGGACAGTATGACAATTTACCGGGGATATGACAAAACCCACTAAATCCATAGACCAATTATAATTTGCTTTAAACTCCTAAAAACCCTTAACTTTTGTTTTTAGCCAATGCAAAGCATATAAAATATTGAATACAACATTATTACAAAATTATCTAGAATATTTCTAAATAGCAGAATTGATAATACTTTATTTTGTAACTTTGCGTCAAATTTTTTTTAATGATCACTACTGATATAGCCGTAATAGGCGCTGGTCCGGTTGGCTTATTCGCCATTTTTGAAGCCGGTTTATTAAAAATGCGTTGCCATTTAATTGACTACTTGCCGCAGGTTGGTGGTCAGCTGTCTGAAATTTACCCTAAAAAACCGATATACGATATCCCTGGTTATCCTTCTGTGTTGGCTCAGGAACTTATCGATAACTTAATGGAGCAGGCAAAACCTTTCCATCCAACGTTTACTTTAGGCGAGCGTATTGAAGGTTTAGAAAAGCGTGGCGAGGCAGATTTCGTTTTAACCACGAATATGGGTACCGTTATCGAAGCTAAAGTGGTGGTAATTGCAGGCGGTTTAGGTTGCTTTGAGCCACGTAAACCTGCTGTAGAAAACTTAGAAAACTTTGAGAATGGTAAAGGCGTAAATTATATGATCCTTGATCCTGAGAAGTACCGCGATCAGAAAATGGTGATTGCCGGAGGTGGTGACTCTGCTTTAGACTGGACCATTTACTTAGCTGAAGTTTGTTCTGAATTAACTTTAGTGCACAGAAGCGAGAGTTTCCGTGGTGCGCCAGATTCGGTTGCCAAAGTAATGGCATTGGCAGAAAGCGGAAAAATCAATTTGATTTTAAACAGCAACCTTCAGGCTGTACAGGGAACGGATAAATTAGAACAAGTAGAAATTGTTCAGAACCGTACCATGGAAAAAACGGTAGTAGAAGCTGATCACTTAATTCCTTTATTTGGTTTAAGTCCTAAATTAGGTCCAATCGAAGATTGGAACTTAAATATCAACAAAAGTGCAATTGAGGTTAATGTGGATGATTATTCGACAAATATCCCTGGAATTTATGCTATTGGCGATATCAACACGTACACCAACAAATTAAAGTTGATTCTGTGTGGTTTCCACGAGGCAGCATTAATGAGCCACAGTGCTTATTCTTACATGAACCCAGGTGTGAAATATACCATGAAATATACAACTGTAAACGGAGTTTCAGAATTTTAAGCTTTCTCCTATATTTGTCGCTACAAACATAAGAGAACTAAAAAAAATGGAAAATAACATTAACATATATATGCAAGAGCCGGATGGCTCGGTTACGGAACACGTTGCACCAACTGACATGGGTTTAAGCCTGATGGAGTTTTTAAAAGCATCAGAGTACGATATTCTGGCTACCTGTGGCGGAATGGCCTTATGTGCTACCTGCTGCGTAGATGTGTTAGAAGGCGAAGAGAAACTGAACGAAATGACAGACGATGAGTATGCCATGTTAGATACCTTGCCTGATCTGTTACCAAATTCGCGTTTAGCCTGCCAGTTGCAGTTAAATAACAATATGGACGGATTAAAAGTAAAATTACACGGCGTAAGCTAAGGCTGTAAAACATATTAAATGGAAAAAGGCGATACGTAAAGTGTCGCCTTTTTTTGTTTTAGATCATGTTAGTCGAGATTTGCAATCTCGACTGAATGAGGTGTGGATTTGCAATCCACCAAAGGATTTAAAATCCTTAGCACTAAAGTCGGGATTATAAATCCCGACTAACAAGTAATGACGAACTTTGCTATTATTGAATACTTACTTTCTGCTTTGCTACATTCCAGCCGTATACCTCTACACCCAGATTACTTTGTTTCCCTGTATATTCTACCGTTACCGTTTTACTTTCGCCTGGTAAAATACTTACATAGTTATCATCATAAAAAGCAGGGAGTATACGTTCACCGCTATTGCCGTTTATTAAAGCAACACGGTTAAAAAATGCCACCGGATTTCCGCTTGCATTGCTCAAAGTCACGGTAACCTTACCATTTTTCTGATTGACAGCTGCTACTTTTAATGGTGTTTGTTTGATGTTTTTTAACCCCGAATATTCACCGTCCTTACCAGGAAGCCAGTAAATATTCTCACTTAAAATATTTTGCTTTTGATCTAAAATCCTTAAAGAAACAAATACACCTTCTTTTTTATCCAGTTTGGTTAAGAATTCGTTCATAGGAAAAAGTCTCCTCACCGAAGATGGACCTACTGAGTTGAATACCTGCGAATAGAAATAATCTTTTCCATCCATATCATAAGCTTTCGCTTGTACCATCAGGTTATTTCTGGTGGTGAACCCATTGTTTACGATGGTAACCATACTATCCAAAGGATTCATCATCACATGCAAGGGCTCACTCCCTTTTCTTAAGCCATATAAACAGGCATTAGGATCAAGGTAATAATCATACATCTGTCCACGCATGGCTGTCCATGGATTTTGGGTTTTCCAGATGATTGATCCGGTATACCAATCCCACATTTTATTAGAAAAACCTTCCATTAATGCCCTGTATTGATCGTAATTGGCCAGCTGGGCCTTCATGGCAAAATCTTCTGCACTTTTTGGCTTACCGTATGGATTAAGGTATTGCTCATAAGAAATATATTTATGGTAATCCCACACCGAATCGGGTTTAGCTTTGTATTGCGGTGCAATCAGGTTTTCTTTTGGGATAAAACGGAGCAGGGAAACATAATCGCCTACACCTACCGATCCAACTTCCGAATTATAAGGAAAGGTTCTGGTGCCCCAGAAAGTTTTAATGTCCTGTATGCCGTAAGGGCCATCGCCATTTCCACCGATTGAATTGAACGACATTTCGTCGCTATTAGAGAAATCGAAAAGTTTTCGAGTACCATCCAGGCGCGGCAGGATATCGTTTTTTAACGGCTCTAAAATGTCTTCAGGTGGTGTAATTTCATTCCCTCCACACCAAAAAGCCAGCGAAGCATGGTTCCTGATCATCTTGATCTGATCTTCAATGGCTGTTAAGGTTAAATGATGATCATCAGGATAATTTCTGCGTGTCCATTGGTCTTCCTTTTTCATCGGATCTACCCAACGGCCATTACAATCACCACTGAACCAGAAATCCTGGAATATCAATAAACCATATTTATCGCAGGCGTTGTAAAACTCTGGTCTTTCTAAAATTGCCCCTCCCCAAATCCTGATCAGGTTGAGGTTCATATCTTTATGGTAACGTACTTCGGCATCGTAACGGGCATCACTAAAACGGAGCATTGCATCAGAAATAATCCAGTTGCCTCCTTTAATAAAAATCTTTTGTCCGTTTACATAGGCGCCCATACTTTGAGTATGTCCATTCCAGATATTGTCAATCTGGCGAACCCCTACTTTAAGCTGTTCCTGGTCTAATACCTGATTGGCGGCTACAAATTCGATCTTCACCTCATACAGGTTTTGCGGCCCATATCCGCTTGGCCACCATAATTTAGGGTTTTCGAGCTGTAAATCCGGTAGTTTAACTGTGGTGGTTTTGTTTGCCGCGATAGTGGCAGGCTGTTTAATCAGCTTTCCGGCAATTTGATATTGCAAGGTGCCTGAAACCGCCTGGCCGGTAGGATTTTCTACTTCAACCGAAACTTTAACTGTAGCTGGATTTTGTTTGCCTTCGGGTAAACGCTTGCCCGGAACCAGGGTGATTACTTGTGGATTCTGGATATTTATACTTTTTGTTTTCTCAATAGTCACTTTATCCCAAATGCCCGTGTTACGGTCGCGGGTGGGCTGAATCCAGTCCCAGCCAGCTGTATATTGTGTGGTTAAGCCTTTTGCAATGGTACCATCGCCACCTTGTCCACCATTCGGATTGCCCGGAAAATCTGGTGGATAAACGATAACAGCCAGCCTGTTTTTTCCGTTCGAAGATAACAGTTTAGTGATGTTGTATTGCGCCCTAAGGTGCATGCCTACCTGGGTTTTCGGATTAACTTTTTTTCCGTTTAAATAAATTTCGGCTTTGTAATTTATTCCTCTAAACTGCAGCCAAACCTGTTCGTTACCCACAGCATGCTCCTCGAAATCTTTTACAAACCAATAGGTATAATAGTCGTTACCCGTTTTATATACATCCGGAATTTTTTCATTATTCATTCCATAAAATGGATCTGGAACCTTTTTATTATTTAGCAAAGTGGTTAATACCGTTCCGGGAACAGTTGCAGGCATCCAGTTGTTGGTCGAAAAACCTGCCTTCGAAATTTCTGAGCCGTTAGCTTTTGCCTCTTTAATATTGGTGCATACCCAGCCCGAATTTAACTCGTAACGCTGTTGCGCATCGACAATTAAAGCTGAACAGAGTAAAAAAAGTAAAAATATTTTCTTCATTTATTTAAGATATTTAGTTGATACTTGTTATGGTTGATGTTCATGAGGATGTATTTAGAATTGTCATCCTGAGCCTGTCGAAGGACCTTACACAACGCCGTGCAGGGCGTTTCGACAAGCTCAACCAGACAAAATCCAGATAAACTAACCTCTTTTTCATCTGGAATTATTTCCCGGATGTTGGTCTATCCCCAGGTTTTACGCCCCAGCTTTCCGATGGTTTATTGCCCATGTAAATTTGCATATTTCCTCCTGCTGTAATGGTTTTATGCAGGATAAATGATTTTGTATAAGCTTTGCCATTCAGTACAATTTTCTGAATGTATTTATGCTCAGCACTATTACCTATCACCTTAATATCGAATTTCTTATTCCCAGGCAATGAAATGTTAGCACTGTTAATCAAAGGCGTTCCAAAAACGTAAGCACCGTTTGCCGGATTTACGGGATAAAATCCCATTGCTGAGAAAACATACCAGGCACTCATCTGCCCTACATCTTCATTGCCGCACAATCCATCTGGTTTAGCCGAATAAAAATCTTTATCAATTTTACGGATCAGATCGGCAGTTTTCCATGGCTGGCCTGCATAAGTATATAAATAGGGAATGTGGTGATTGGGTTCATTTCCCTGTGCATAATTACCAATCAATCCGCTAATATCCGGCGAACCATTGGTCCCTAAATCTAAAGGTAAGGTAAATAGCGAGTCGAGTTTATTGGTAAAAGCTTTATCTCCTCCAAAAAGATTAATCAGCCCTTCTACATCTTGTGGCACCAACCAGGTATACTGCCAGGCATTGCCTTCTACGTAATCATCTTCACGGTGTTTGGATGAAAAAGGATCGAAAGGACTTCTCCAGTTTCCATTGGTAAGTTTACCCCGCATAAACTGAACGTTTGGATCGAAATATAAACTATACAACTTCGATCTTTTGCTAAAGTAAGTGTAATCTGCCGTTTTGTTTAGTGCTTTCGCCATTTGAGCGATGCAATAATCGTCAATAGCATATTCCAAAGCCTTACCCACTGATTCGTTTATTTTATCGGCCGGAATATGTTTAAGCTCCTGAATGTATTCGATGCCATCCGTTTTCTGCATGGCCGATTGTTTTATGGCTTCGTATGCCAGGTTTACATCGAAACCGCGGTAGCCTTTTAAATAAGCATCAACAATAACCGGAACGGCATGATAGCCTACCATGGTATTGGTTTCGCTACCCATTAAATGCCAAACCGGTAGTTTACCCTGTTGCTTGTAAATGGCCAGCATGGTATTTACCACATCGTTTACCTTATCCTGGTGCAGGATCGTGAAAAGCGGATTTGCTGCACGGTAGGTATCCCAAAGAGAGAAAGTAGTTAAATTATTAAAACTGGCCTTTTTGTACACCTTTTTATCTGTACCCAGGTAATCTTTGTTTACATCGTTAAAAAGTGATGGCGCCACCATCGTGTGATACAAAGCGGTATAAAACACCTTTTTGGTTGTATTTGAAGCCTCAATCTTTACCTTGGCGAGTTCCTTCTCCCATTTTGCATCACCGTTTTTAACTGTTGATGCAAAGTCCCAGCCTGGTAATTCTGTTTTTAGATTTAAAATGGCATTTTCGATGCTTACCGGAGATAAAGCTACTTTAATCTGTAATTTATCGTTGTTAATGGCATTAAAACTTACCGCTGCTTTTAGTTTTTTGCCAGATAATGCCGCGCCACTTTTCACTGCAGTGCTGTCATACAATGCCAGACTTTTAATCGGTTGTGAAAGTTTAATTACAAAATATAAACGTTGATCGTTGGCCCAGCCTTTCGAATTACGATGCCCTACAATAGTGGTAGCATCAAGCTGTTTAAATGAAGCAGATACAGGCGCATCCCAGCCTATACCCTCAATCAAATCGATAATGATATGTGGATTTTCAGCGTCTTTTTTAAAGGTATATTGGTGAAAACCTACCCTTTCGGTCGCAGTTAGTTCGGCTTTAATGCCATATTTCTCTAACAGCACACTATAATAACCAGCTTTAGCGGTTTCATGCTGATGAGAAAAGGTAGATAAATAACCTGCAGGATCATTGGCCGTTTTGCCTTTTTCTAAAAGCGTTTTTCCGGTTGCGGGCATAATC
Organism: Pedobacter sp. GW460-11-11-14-TSB4; assembly: GCF_059423705.1. Taxonomy (NCBI): domain Bacteria; kingdom Pseudomonadati; phylum Bacteroidota; class Sphingobacteriia; order Sphingobacteriales; family Sphingobacteriaceae; genus Pedobacter; species Pedobacter sp. GW460-11-11-14-TSB4. The sequence continues at coordinate 191,109 of NZ_JBWKYI010000011.1, read as the reverse complement.
GAAATATCACCTAAGTCGCCAATACCGGTACCACTTAAATGCGTATGCGCAAAACCGGTAATGGTATTGCTGGCATAATTATATCCACTGCACCAGTCCCAGCCTTCAAAAATATTGTTCGGCCCAAGCTGTACAGCCCCAAACGGAACATTGGCACCTACAAAAACATGCCCATGTTTTGCTGATCCGATTAATGGATCGATATACTGGGTTAAATTCGTTTTTTGTTGTGCAAAGGTATTATTGGTAAAAAGAGAGGCCGTTAAAAATAGAATGGAAGAGATTTTCTTGAACTGCATGGTGCTTATAATTTCCGACAATAGATTTAAAAATCTAAAAGTAAAACGTTTTACGTTTATTTTCTTATAAAGAGGTGAAGAATTGTGTTGAAATTAAGTAAAAGCATTGAATTAAGCCCAATTATAGGAAGATAAATAGGCTTTTGAACAAGAGAGATCGTCATTGCGAGAAGGCTTTTTCAGCCGACAACTTGTCCCGACCTTTCGGGGAAGCAATGACGACTTTTTTGATTGAAATTCGGAAAGATCCTTCACTACGTTCAGGATGACAGCATATATAAATGTCCTCTTAGCCAATCTCCAAAACGATTACCTGATCGGGTTCTGCCCCATTTAAAGTTGTGGTAATGGTTAATTTCGACTTTTTAAAGGTATAGTTTACCGGGCTTTTATCTTTTAGTAAATATGCCTTTTTAATTTTCTTTACCGGAACGTTTTCTAAATCAAGGGATGCCGTTTTTCCGTCAACCAGGTGGATATAAATTTTATTGTCGCTTTGTGTAATGCTGCCCCAGGCTTGCGGTTTAATAAATCCAGCTTTTGTACCATAAATGCTTTCGCCATAAATTTTAAGCCAATCGCCCAGGCCTGTTAACCGGTCTTGAAACTCTGGCTGGATTTTACCGCTTGGCATCGGACCAATGTTCAGTAAAAGATTAGAACCCAAACTCGCGGCTTTAACCAACATATGAACCAGTTCTTTATTCGATTTGTAATAGGTATCGCTCAAATTATATCCCCACGAATTTGAAATGGTTTCGCAGGTTTCGAGTGGTAATTTATCTGATGCCTTTTGAAAGCTCAAGCCCGATTTATTCTCGCCCGGAAGATCGCGCTCGAACATCTGAAAATCTTCTCCGGCAAAGGGTGTAAGGTGATGGTTGTTACCAATCATACATTGTGGTTGAAGTTTGTGGATTAAACCATAAATTTCATTGTATTTCCAATCAATCCGCGAAGTCCGGTCTTTTGATCCTTCTGGTTCGGTTTGATCCCAATGCCCGTCAAACCAGATCCCTCCGATTTCACCATAATTGGTTAACAACTCGGTCAGCTGGTTTTTCATAAACTGCAAATAACTGGCGTAATCGCCTTTGCCGGTTCTGCCCGAATTCTGACCAGTACGGCCGGTTTCATGCGGATAGTCTTCCCTGCGCCAATCTAACAGCGAATAATACAGGTATAGTTTTATACCTTGTTTATGGCACTCATCGGCCATCATTTTTACAATATCTTTTTTATAAGGCGTATTCATGATGTTGAAGTCAGAATACTTCGTATCCCACATACTAAAGCCGTCATGATGGCGGGTGATTAGCGTAATGTACTTCATTCCGGCATTCTTCGCCATACTCACCCATTGCTCAGCATTAAATTCAACCGGATTGAAAAAATCTTTCAGGTTGGTATAATTATGAACATTCAGCTTCCGTTCGTTCATTACCCATTCGCCACTTCCCGGGATGCTAAAAGGCCCCCAATGAATAAATAAGCCGAATCGGGCTTCGTTAAACCAGGCTCTTTGTTTTAAATTAGCGGCCGCAGGTGTATAATCCTGTGCTTTTAACTGTAAGGCGCTTAATAGCACAAGGCATATCAGGGCTAATTTCTTCATAAGGGATAGCGGTATAGTTTAGTCGGGTTTAGTCTATTGATGCGGTGGCTTTGGTTGGTTTTCCAATCACCTTATAATTGCCATCTCCTTTTAAAATGGCCAGTATCTGCGATTGATTGGTAAAAAGATTTTTCGCCGCAGCCAATTCTTTATCGTATTGGAAGCTTTGCTCAATTCTTCCTTTTTCGTAAAAATAACGGCTCACAATCTGTGTTTCTAAAACCCTTTTAATTTCTGCTTTATGGCTAACCAGATCAGTTTTTTTAGAAGAGGTAAGTTTATATTTAAGATTTTCCAGATCGGTTTTCACTTCAGCAGATTTATTTTCCTTTTCAGCCTCTAACCTTAAATCGGAAAGCAATCTTTCGGTACGGCTTTGGTAAGCCAGATCTTTATCGGCAAGGCTGCCAGAAAATGTTGCATAATCTGCATCTGATAGCTGGAACGTTTTGGCTGATGCCAGACTTGGTTTCTCTTTCCGGTATTGATTTGCGTAGTTGAAGAACAGGTTTTTATTGATCATTGAAATCGTAATCGGGCTGAGCTTTTTGGCATCAACCACAATATCAGGATAAACACCATTACCACTGTACACATTTCTTCCTGCTTTGGTTTGGTACATGACCATGGTCGAATCGGCAAAACGCTCTGCAACGCCATCAGCATTTTTATGTGCATAATCTAATTTTTGGATACACCTGCCTGATGGGGTATAATATTTAGCAACCGTTACTTTAACCAAACTGTTATAAGGCAGGTTGAAGGTTTGCTGAACCAGGCCTTTGCCGTAACTACGTTGACCGATTACAATGGCACGATCTAAATCCTGTAACGAACCGGCCACAATTTCTGAAGCTGAGGCCGAATTTCCGTTTACCAACACCACCAGCGGAACAGAAGTAGAAACTGGGGTTAAAAGTGTTTTATAGGCAATGTTTTTCTCTACATTTTTGCCTTTTTGGGTTACAATAAGCTGATCTTTATTCACAAAAAGGTTCACAATTTTAACCGCTTCCTGCAAAATACCCCCGCCATTGTTTCTCAAATCTAAAACAACACCTTTGGGGTTTTCTTTTTGAATAGCCAACAGGGCATCTTTAACTTCCTGACCAGAATTTTCCAGAAATTTATCAAGCTTGATATAACCTATTCCGTCGCCAACCATTCCGGAGTAAGATACGTTAGGTTGTTTTATTTCATCACGGACAAGTTTTTTTGTAATTTCTTTACCATCTCTGATCACCAGCAAATCAACCGGCGTTCCTTTGGGGCCACGCAACAACTGACTAATTTCCTGACGATCTTTACCTTTTACCGCAATTCCGTTGATACTCACTACCTGATCTCCGGCTTTAACTTCACTTTTATTTGCGGGATAACCTTCACTCACATCGTTAATAAACAGTTTGCCATCGATAAAAACAGTGCTGGCACCAATACCTCCGTACTGCGTGCTTACATATTTCAACTTGTAATCTTCAATTTCCGATTCGGGAACATACTCGGTATAAGGATCTAAACTATCCAGCATAGCATCAATACCGGTTTTCATCAATTGCGGGGCATTGGTATCATCTACATAGTTAATGTTGATTTCTTTATAGAGCGAAGCAAAAATATCCAGGTTTTTAGAAACCAGAAACAAATCTTCCTTAAATGAAAAAGATAAAACAGCCAGCCCGAAACCTGCTGCTAAAAGACCATATTTTAGTTTTTTCATCCCCTTTATATTTTAATTCCAAATCGTGCAAATTAATAGATGAGCCGTGCTTGAAAGATTATTTAGTAATTGTGTACAAACGTAAATGTACAAAAAGCGATAAAGATTAAAAACAGCTTATTTGGTCGATGCGTAAATTAAGCGTTACGCTAAAAAGAAACAGAAATGGCTTTGTAAAGAGATAAACTAAAGTCTGTTCCCTTTGGTATCAGCAAGTGCTTTTTGAATTGTAAATTCGATGTAGGTACGGTCGCGTTTTACCAAACGCATTAAATCTTCAATTAACTGATCTTCTTTGCCTGGCGTAAATTCTAAAGGTTCGTTCGCCAGATCGCGGTATTTCCTTAAAAATTTAGTTTTTACTTTAAACGCAGTTTCTGAAGTAAGTTGAAAATTAGCCATGGCATATTTTATTTGATGCAAAAGTAAAAAATATTTGCTCAGGTTAATACCTTTTTATGTGATGTGACAAAAAAAGTAGAGATTCGCGGAATATTTTTGCACGATAATTGTGTTAAAACCGCGTTATAAAACCTAACCCGGTATAACAGCGGTTTGATGCAAATTTTAAAAAGAACCATAGCACAAAAAACGCAGGTTAAATTGCTCAAACGCTGTTTATGGTTTTATAACCCTTAAAAAACAATTTAAACAACATGAAAAAGATCATCTTCTCTATTGTTTTCCTAACCTTGGGTTGGGCAACATCAAAGGCACAAACCTTTAACCTTGGGGTTAAAGCAGGCGTAAACTTGGCCAAGTTAAATGCAGATTTCGCAAGTGAAGAAAACCGTTTAGGTTATCAGATTGGTGCCTGGGCACGTATTGGTGGTGCCAGCTTTTATGTACAGCCAGAGGCCTACATTGGCAGTAAAGGCAACAAATTTATCAGCATTACACAGGATAACGGGAATGAAGTTTCAGCTGAAGGAAAAGTAAAATTTACCACTTTAGATGTTCCTGTTTTATTGGGAACAAAATTTGGCGCTAAAAATTTAAACTTCCGTTTGATGGCTGGTCCGGTTATTTCGTTTGTTTTAGACGAAAATTCTTCATTTAGTTCTGCTTACCAGCAAGCTACCGATTTCGACAATTACAAAAACCAGGCATTAGGTTTACAAGCCGGTGCGGGTGTAGATGTTGGCAGTATTTCAGTTGATTTGCGTTATGAAGCTGGTTTATCAAACATCAGTAAAAGCGAAAAGTACACGCAAAAACCTAACTTATTTCAACTGAGTTTAGGTTTTAAAATTTTGTAAGAAATCGCTTTAAATAGAAAAAGCAGCCACTTGGCTGCTTTTTCTATTTAAAGGTATCTGGTTATTTTATTTTATAGTTAAATGACCGATCTTTAAATAATCCATTCTGATTCAAAACTCTGGCACGAACTACAATTGCAGCGCCGATAGCTGGGGCTGAAGGCACCGTATAATTATAAATGAGCGTATCACAATTCTTACTTTTCGAAAATGCAGGAGCATAAGGAATTGTAGAAATAAGTGTTGAGTCGGCCAAATCTACTTTTTGGTAAAACTGAATTTCTTTTACCGGATCAGTTGGTAAAAAATTAAGTTCAACCTTAACAACACTTCCCTTTGCTAAACCGGCAGTAGGAATTGATGGAGTAACAAAAGTGGTGTTAGAAAATATTACAGGAAACCTATTATCATTTATTTTTTGATAAATAGGATCTTTGCTACGATCGCAGGCGTTTAAAACCACTACAAAAGCAAATAGCAGATAAAATATGAATGTCTTTTTCATGTTATAATGTATATGATTATGGTTGATTCCACCATAATGGTTTTAAAAAATAATCTTGTGCATTAGCTCCCTGTTTTTCAACCTCACCTGGGTTAAGTTGTATTTCGGTTAATGGATATAATGTTCGCTGAGGAAACAAACCCTTTGCAACAGGATTAGCATTTGTTGGATAATAGAATCCAGGGTAAACAGTCTGGCTGTAATCCAACCGCCTCATATCTGCCCAACTTTCAGGATTCATAAAAAGCGCAATGTATTTTTGCTGCATAATATCCTTTAGTGTTAAACTTGTGCTCAACTGTACAACTGCCGGTGTTAACATATATGCATCCCTAGCAGTGGCTGCAACACCCAGCTTATCCATATGAGCAATGATACCATCGCGATATGCTTTATAAGCTCTAGGCATATTATTTGCTCTAAACGCGGCCTCTGCTTCAATAAAGCGAACTTCTGCATTGGTTAAAATCTGAAAGACTCCTGAATTATTAGCTGCGTTATAAACTTCTGTTGCATACCAGCTTGTGTAGAAATCAGAAACAACACCCGTTCCTAATGCCTGAGCATTATTAGCACCAGGTTGTGTTCCTGTGCTTGTGGCGGTTGCCATAATTGCAAGTCGCGGATCATCGGGAAGAGCTGCATCACCTAACAAGTTTTTACCATTTAGCATTTCTATCAAAAATCTGCCATATGTTAATGCAGACATGTTATTCCGTGTTGCACCAAATACATTTGTAGAATTTAATACCGTGCTGGTTACAGCCTGCCATTGTAGTTGAGCATCTTCAGAATTCGAACTTAAACCCTTATCAATCAAATCTAATACTGCTGTTGGATTATAAGATGATTTTTTTGTTAAATGATTAGCCTGTCTTGCTTTAATAGAGTATGCAAGTTTAATCCATAATGCGGTATTGCCTTTATAAAGAATATCACCACTGATACTCGGAGTACTAATGTAGAATGGCCTGCTATTGCTTGATGCAGGCTTTTGCAATTCTACAATTCCTTCATCCAATAATTTGTTTACGGCTGCATAAATCGATTCTTGAGTATCATATTTTGGAGAAATTGTTAAAGCGGGCTTAAATGCTTCTGTATACGGAATATCCCCTAATAGATCTGTAGCATGAGCTAAAATAAGCGCATACATGATTTTACCTGCGCCTACATAATAAGGCGAACCTTCTTTCTGTGCAATATCAATCATTGGTGGAATATTTGCTCCAACAATTTGATATGTATCCTGGAACGGTCTTACATTTGGTGCTAAGTAATATTGCTCAAATGCTCCGTTTGGGGCACCCCTTCTACCAATATTCTGAGTGAAAAGACCCGTAAATTGGTAAGCTTCGAAGGCCTGCATAGAAAAACCATTCGAAATAATACTTGGAAGTAAAAAATTAGGGGTTGTAGATGTTGGATTATTTGGATCCGTATTTACATCTAAAAATCCTTTTTTACAAGATATAACACTCGTAATGAAGGTTACCGCTATTATAAATATTATTATTCTTTTCATAACTATAATCAATTAAAAACCAACCTTCAAACCTAAATCAAAACCTCTTCTACTAGGAACCCCACCATAATCTAATCCAGCAGAGCCACCTCCTCTAACACCGGCACCCGAAACCCCTACTTCAGGGTCGATACCTGAATAATTAGTCAGCAGAACAAGATTTCTACCGGTTACAAATAGATTTAGTGTAGAGAAAAACTTAGGAAGATACTTTCTATTCAATGTATAATTAATGGTTGCTGATCTCAATCTAATCCAAGATCCATCTTCAATAAATGCCGTACCAACAGCAGCCAAATTATTTTCAAAGTATCCCTGGGTTAATTCAACCTGTTTGGTATTTGGACTAAAACTGCCATCTGCATTTTTAACAACACCCTCAAAAATCACTGGTTTATTACGTTCTGCGGTTTGCATACTTAATCCACTTCTCACTAATTCCCATTCATTACCATTAATTACGTCGCCACCTTTTCTGATATCCACCAAGAAACTAAATTCTAAATTTTTATATCTAAAGGTATTATTAAGCCCCATTGTAAACTTCGGTGCTCTGTCGCCAGCATAAGTAAATAAGGTATTAAATGTTGGATAACCGTTGGCATCAATAATAATCCGTCCTTCAGGATCTCTGATATAATCTGTCGCACTAATTGAGGTTAAAGATTTTCCCGGATAGGAAGCCCCTTCCGCAACGTTTATAATTGATGCATCAGAATTCCTCACAATAGTAAGTGGATAAGGCAATGATAAAACTTCATTTTTATTAGAAGCAAAGTTGAAGTTAATATCCCAGTTAAAATTTTTGTTTCTAATTGGTGTGCCAGATAACATTAATTCAACACCTCTATTTTCTACTAATCCGCCATTAATATATTGTAAAATAAATCCAGTTGCCTGACTCACCCTTGGTGCTATAATCTGATCTTTTGTTCTATCTCTATAAACAGTAGCATCCAACCTTAATCTTTGATCAAAAAACTGTAGATCCAAGCCTGCTTCAAATGATGTCCGCCTTTCTGGCTTCAACTCCGGGTTATTACCAAAGAAACCATATCTAAAACCTCCACCAATAAATGTATTTGATTGTAAAGGAGATTCTACTCTGTATGGACTAGTATCTTTTCCTACATCAGCATAAGAAAGTCTAAGTTTTCCATAACTAAGCCACTTATTACTCTCTAAATTCAAGGATTTTGTAAATTCATACCCCAAACTTACCGAAGGATAAAAGAATGACCTGTTTTTGGTAGGAAGTGTAGATGACCAATCGTTACGGCCTGTTAAATTTAAGAAAATAGTTTTTTTCCAGTCAGCGTTGAAACTTCCAAAAGCGCCGATAATTCGCTTAAGCGAATTTCTTTCTATCAAACTTCTGTTTACAGTATTGTTTACGCTGATGAAATCTGGATTTTGAAAAATTAAACCTAAGTAATCAACAGTAGAAAATTTGGTTTGATCTACCGCATTACCAACCAAAAGCGAGGTACTAAAATCTCCGAAACTTTGTTCTGCACTAATTAAGAGGTTGGAAGTTAAACTCTGAAACGTATTAACTGTTTGTCCTATTCCTCCATTGAAGTTATTAGGCAGCGATGTTCCCACGGCCCTTACACTTTGAATTCTTTCCGTGTATAAATCGGTACCGAGGGTATAATTTACTTTAAGCCATTTGAAAGGTCTGTATTCAGCACCCGCATTACCTAAAAAGCGATCATTTGAATCTGTCTGCGGATTTTTATCAATGGTGAAATATGGGTTATCTGTATCTCCCGTAGCACTTGCCAGTAGTCGCCTTCTGGTGCCATCAGGGCTTAAATAATCCTTCATATTATCATTCTTGGGCCAATTGAATATGCTTACCAAAAATCCACCAGTACCACCGAACAAGCCAGGTCCCTGTAGTGGTCGTCTGCCTGTTGTTCTCATATAGTTGGCCGATCCGGTAAAAGTAAATTTTTCACTGGCTATCGCACTTCCTGATAGCCTAACAGAAGTTTTACCATAATCCGTTTGAGGGACAACTCCGTTTTGGTTAGCATTAGATGCTGAAAACCTAAACGTGTATTTATCAGAACCACCAGAAACACTTAAATTATGTGTTTGTGATTTACCTGTAACGAAGAAATCTCCTAAATTATCGTAAATGGTTTCGCCTGGCGCAAACTCTGAGCCGTACGAATCTCTACTGGTAAGGTTATAAATCCCGGCAGTTCCTTGTTTATAGATGGATTGAGTTTCTGGTAATCTGATTACATTATCCCAAGAAAACACATTATTATATGTTATTGTTGTTGAACCAGTTTTCCCTTTTTTAGTTGTGATGATAATAGCACCATTACCAGCCTTTAAGCCGTATAATGCCGCAGCAGCCGGTCCTTTTAAAACGGTTACACTTTCTATATCATCCGGATTAATATCTGATGCACGATTGGGAGTACCAACACTACGACCTAATACACCATTGAAAGCACTTCCTGCTCCGGGCGCCGTTGATTCTACAAAAGAGCTATTATCCAATGGTACTCCGTCAACAACAAATAGCGGTTGGTTATCCCCATCCAGAGAAGTACCTCCACGAAGAATAATTGCAGAGCCTTCTCCCGGGCCACCGCCTGAGCTTGTGATAACTGCACCGGCGATTTTACCTTGCAAGGCATTGACAATATTTTGCTGCCTAGACTCTTCGATATCTTTCGACTTCACATTTTGAAAAGCATAGTTAATACTTTTTCGATCTTGGGCGACATTAAATGCTGTTACAACAACTTCATCTAAGTTGCTAGCATCGTTTACCAACACGATATTAATTACCGTATTTCCAATAACTCGTTCTACGGTTTTATAGCCAATAAAAGAAAATTGTAGTGTTTCATTTTTCAAAGCTTTTATAGAATAATTTCCATCTGCATTGGTTTGCGAAACGACTGTGCTTCCTTTCACTCGAATGGAAACGCCTGGTAAAGGTCCATCAGCCGATGTAACCTTACCGGTAACGGTTATTTGCTGCGCGATGGCGTGAGCCAGCAACAAAAACGTACCAAGAAAAATTAATAGTAGTTTTTTTTTCATAAACTGCCAGTTTAGGGGAATGAAGTGATTGTTTAGTTGTTAGTTTTTATTGTTTGCCAAAACACGCATAATAACGCATTTTACTTTAATATTTAGCTAATATCATAAATGTTTTTCAATAAAAAAACATTTAAATAAAGTATATTTAGCTATCACACAAAACATTATTGCATAAACACGCACAAACACGCAAATAATATATTTTTAAAATGTTTTTATACATTCGTAGAAAATCAAATGATTTATGCTGAAAAAAGAACGTCACGATTTCATCATGCGCCAGATTAACCTGCACAACCGGGTGCTAACCTCAGATCTGGTTCAATTGCTTAATGTTTCGGAAGACACGATCAGACGAGACTTGCAGGAACTTGTTGATGATGGCCTACTGTTTAAAGTGCATGGCGGAGCTTTATCTAAATCATATCATAGCTCTTTCGATGATAGTACTGTATATGCAAGAGATAGTAAAATTGTGATTGCAAAAAAAACAATCCGTTTGATCAAAGACGGCATGGTGGTGCTCATTGGCGGAGGCACAACGATCTTAGAATTTGTTAAACAGTTACCACAACACCTGGGCGCCACATTCTTTACCATTAGTCCGCTTGTTGCTGTAGAACTGGCCAAATACAACAATATTGAAGTGATATTAATTGGTGGTCTTTTTTCAAAAAACTCTCAGATAACCTATGGCGGCCATGTAATTAGTCAATTAGCTGAAATTAAGGTCGATTTATGCTTAATGGGTACAAGTGCGATACACCCGGAAGAAGGACTAACTGATACCGATTGGGAAATTAACCAGCTCAAAAAGGCCATGGTAGCCTGCGCGAAAAAAACAGCGGTGCTTTGTATTTCAGAAAAACTAGATATCACATTGAGGCTTAAAGTTTGCCCGATAGAAAATATAAGCTATTTAATCACCGAGTTAGAAGTAGAACACGAATCTTTAGCCGGTTACCGTGCTAAAGAATTGAATATTTTATAAAAAGAGCCCCGATGAAATCGGGGCTCTTTTTATGCTGCTAGAAAGTTGGATCTGCAGGGGTGTTAGTATTGTTATCTCTTTCTGCGAAAGGATAAGGAAAAAAATTACGTTTACGATCGGTTAATGGCTGATTGAACCTTCTCATATCTTCCAGTTTTAGTCCAGACATAAAGAGTTCGATACAACGGTGTTTGTAAATCAGGTCTAACAGCTGTTGCTGTGTATAAGGACCTGTTAGTGCTGGCAATGCCGCACCAACACCAAAAGGATCTGTAGCAGCAGTTTTGGTTACAATCTTATTCAGCTCAGTAAGCGAAGAAGTTAAGTTCGGCGTAGCTTGACGGGCATAGGCCTCTGCCTTAATTAAAGTCATTTCGCCAGGCAGATAAACTGGAATTGGCGCTAAGCTAGCCGCACCAAAACCATTGATACGTACAGTTGTATTAATTGTAGTATAAAATGGAATCCTGGCATCACCTGCATCTGGAATATTCGCGCCAGTTTGCCCTAAGTTTATATTTTTTGGTTGAATAACATTATTAGTAGAGGTAGCAATTTCAAAAATGGGATTGAGATTTTGCGCATCGTAAGTGAACGACGATCTTTTGGTTAGATCAACAGCATTGGCGCTGCTTAATGCAACGGCATAGTTTCCAACAAATAAGGCGTAACGTGCTTTTAATGCATTCAACGTATTCGGAATATCTACTCCTGTAGGAATGTTGCTCAAAAACGAGGTGCTGATTGGATTTGCAGCAATCAAGGCCAAAGCATTATCAATAGTTGCAATAGCTTTATTAAAACCCTCCGTCCTTGTTATAAAAGTTACATTTTGCCCCGTTCCTGCTGGAACTTTTTCCCAAAATTCCGACAAATTACCTAAAGCCAGAGCTTTAAAAATACTGGCATGTGCAATTAAACCCGAAGCCAAACCTTTATCGCCAAGATTAGCCGCATTATTAATCACATTATCTGCATCGTAGATGATTTTATTTGAACTGGTCCAAACATTTAACAATACCGAATTTGCACCATCTACCTGCACTCCGCCTGTCATTAACCGATCTTCATTGGTATTTCCTGTATTAACAGAAATTAACTCATTGGTAGTAATACCATTAACAGTAATTGCAGCATACAGTAGCCCTGCCCTTGTTGTGGAGAAATTCTTCTGAAGGCCAACCGTAACCCCTGTCAAACCTCTCGCGGAAAGGAGCACATCATCTGCCACAGCAGCGTTAGGATTTAAATATTCCTTTTTACAAGCAGCCAGTGAAACGGCCAATGCAAAGAAAAATATGTAGTGAATATATTTTGATCTTGAATTTTTCATCTTAATATGATTTATTTTTTCAATTAATTAGAACTTAGCTTGTAAACCGAAAGAAAACGTTCGTGGAATCGGTACCGCACCAAAATCGATATTTCTTAAAATTGTTGATTGGCCACCTGCATTTAACTCTGGATCATAGCCCTTATAATTATCCCATGAAACCAGGTTTCTACCACTAATATTTATGGTAAGATCTTTAACAAACTTTACCTTTCCAATGTTATAGCTTAAAGAAATCTCTCTCAATTTCACAAAAGATCCGTCGTCAATACGCCATTCTTCTACATTATATGCACCAGCCACGTAACCTCTGGGCAATTGGCCCAGCTGCTCTGCTTCAGCAACCTTGCCATTACCTACACCTTGACGAGTTCTCCAATCCGCATTCCATACATCCCCACCTTGAACAGCATCCAATTGAATGTGTAAGCTTAATTTTTTGTAGGTAAAATCGTTGACAAAAGACCCTGTATAATCTGGGTTCGGATCGCCGATTACTTTACGCAAAACATTACCTGCAGCCTGACCTGCAGTTAAAGGAATACCAGCAGGGTTTGTTGCAATATCTCCGGTGGATGTCCGCTCAAAATATGTCCCATAAAAAACACCAACCGGATAACCATCAGTGATGGAAACAGGTGCGCCAGCATTGGTTGAAATTAATCTCTGTGCACCTGAACCCTCAATTTTATTTCTATTTCTGTTGTAGATCAGGGTCGATGTCCAGCTAAAGTCTTCCGTTTTAACTGGCACACCGGTAAGCATTAACTCGATCCCTTTATTTTTTAAAGTACCGCTGATATTGTCTAACAGACTAGAAAAACCAGTTGTTGGCGCAATTACAACCGGTAATAATAAATCAGTTACGTTTTTATTATAATAACTAAAAGTTAAACCTAAGCGATTGTTAAAAAATGACATATCTGTACCGATTTCAAGCTCTTTCTGGCGCTCTGGTTTTACACCAGTATTAGCCAATGTTGCTAAAGAGGTTAAAGATGTTTTGCTGTTTAGCGCACTTGGTGAATAAATGTTGAAACGATCGTATGCGCCAATCCCTGTTAAATTTCCTGACTGGCCATAAGCGGCTCTTAGTTTGAAAGCATTCCACCATGATGATACACCAAAATCTTTCCAATAATCGGCAGATGACAATACATAACTCACATTAGCCTTAGGATAAAATTGCGTTCTATTGTCTTCCCCAAATACAGTAGATTGATCTACTCTAATGGCTCCAGTTACAAACAAATGGTCTTTATATTTAAAATTTTGTTGTAAATAAGCGCCGCTAATGGAAAATTCTGAACGACTATCAACATTTGCCAAAACAGTACTTGCTCCGTTTACCACCTGAACAAAAGGCGCTAACCCACGTCCGTTTAGCAAACTGTACAGGTCTTTTTGATATTGATAAGAACCACCCAATTGCGTTGTAGAACTTAACAGATCAGATATTTTTGCATCGTAGGTAAAATTTAATTCATTATTAAATAGTGTGGTAGTGGCATTTGCCGCACTCGCATAACCATTTAACGACGGGTCTAAACTAGCTCCGCCACCATAAAAACCCGTACTTACATTATAGGTAAAGGGCGGAATAAATGTTGTTCCGTTTTGAATTGAATTATCAACCCCCATGGTGTAATCGATAGTTAGGTTTTTTACCGGGTTAAGCTTTAAGCCTAAATTGGCAATAATACGATTGGTAAACTGGCGCTGCTTGATATCTTCAATAACAGAAACCGGATTTACACGGCCGCGTTCGCCAACAGCCTGTAAGTTACCAAGTACATCTCTTGCAAAAATGTCGTGAAAATTACCAATAATAGTAACTGAGTTCATTGGTGAAAAGAATGAATTCCCATCTGGTTTTTCGTTGGCATCACTGTGTATATAATTAAAGCCAGCGGTCATTTTAGCCCAGTTATTAATCTTTTGATCCAGGTTTGCCCTGAAGTTCATTCTTTTGAAATCTGTATTCTTTATAATCCCTTGATTTAAAAAATACCCTGCCGAGGTGTAAAACTTGGTATTATCGTTTCCACCTGAAACAGAAACGGAATTATCAGTACCTACACCGGTATGAAAAATATAGTCCTGATAGTTATATCTGGTAACTGGAGTTTTCGCGGTCTGTAAAACAGGAGTGGCACCAGGAGTGGGTGGAACTGTTTGAATAACATCTTGCGTCACAGAGTTCGCATTGTCCCCAAACCGAACAGGCGCCTGGTTTACCTCAATTTGTTTACGAAGCTCGCTGATTGTTAAACTTGTGCTAAAGCTCACTTGCGGCTCGCCGGTTTTACCTCTCTTGGTAAAAATCTGGATTACGCCTGCATTTGCCCTCGATCCGTAGATTGCTGCAGCGGCAGCACCATTTAAAACCTCAATATGATCAATATCAGACGGGCTGATATCCACCATCCGGTTTTGTCCAATACTTCCAACAAAGTTTCCACCATCATAATTGGCTGAGGTATTGGTTACTCTGGTTGTAGAATTGTTTACAATTACACCATCGATGATGTATAGTGGCTCAGAAGATGAGTTAACCGAGCTTACCCCTCTTAAACGAACAGATATCCCTCCTGCCGGATCACCGGAGTTTTGACTAATCTGTGCACCAGGTGTTTTACCTTGTAGTGAGGCCAGGGCATTTCCACTAGGTGCTTTATTTAAATCATCACCCTTTACTGTACTCACATAACTACCGAGCTGTTTACGGGTAGTTCCCTGAGAGGTACCCGTAACAATAACTTCATCCAGCCCCACTGCATCGCCACTTAAAGCACTATTGGCCTGAACGGTGGTATTATCGCCAAGTATTACAGATTCGATATTTGATTTAAAGCCGATAAAAGAAATCTGTATCTGGTATTTACCCGGCGCCAAATCAACCGAAAAGCTATACGTCCCGGATGAACTTGTGCTTGTTACGAGATTGGTATTCATAATTTTTACAACAGCGCCAGGGACAGGACTGTTATTAGAGGCATCGGTAACCTTACCACTTATGGTATACCGTTTGTTTTGTGCCTGTGCCATTCCTGTAAATAAGAGCAGCAGAAATGGGATCAACAAAATCGCGAAGAATCCTGGTGACCATTTTAGGTAACTTTTTTCCATAAAATTTGGTTTTGTTAGAAGATTAGTGTTAAAACAAATTTAACAAAATACCGCACAAACCAAATTTTTAACAGGTACAAACTGCTTTACAATTCGTAAAACGATCATATTTTATTAAGCTGGCAAACTAATTTTACCCATGCAAACCGAGGGTACACCTTGCCTGTTTCCAAAACTGATCGGTTTTCCGCAAAGGGTTTCATTGGCTAACACAGCAAACAAAACAGCCTCTTTTGCATCGGGATTAATATTTAAATCATCAGTGGTTTGGAATTTGCAATAAGGTAGCTTGCTTTGAAGAAGCTGCACCAGTAAAGGATTATGCATTCCGCCGCCACTCATAAAAACCTGTGCTTTAGCATCATCACCAAAACAACGTTTAATTGCATTGGTAGTGGTTTCTGCAGAAAAATGGCATAGGGTAGCCATCACATCTTCCTTACTTAAATTTGTTGTTGAAGACTGTTCTTGTGCGCGGATTAAATATTCCAGATTAAATAGCTCCGGCCCCGTCGTTTTAGGGAAATCTAAATCAAAGAAGCTGCAATTTAACAGCGCAGCCAATAGACTGGAATTAAATTCGCCAGCCAAAGCGACAGCGGCATTTTTATCATAAAATTGATTAAAGTGCTTTTGCATATACTGATCCATCAAGGTATTTCCGGGGCCAACATCCGTCGAAAAAATTTCACTGGCATCGGTACTTCCTGGTAAATAAGTGAAATTTGCTATGCCACCTATATTTAACATCACCCGATCTTCACCGGCTTTCGAAAAGATCAAATAATCGCCATACACAGCCAATGGCGCACCTTCGCCCCCGGCAGCCAAATGTTTTTGCCTAAAATCAGAAAGGGTGATGATTCCAGTCCTTAATGCAATATGATCACCATCACCAATTTGTAAGGTACCATTGGGGTAATCGGCCAGTTGATGCAGAGATTTTGGCGCATGAAAAATCGTTTGGCCGTGGCTGGCAATAAAATCGATAGCTTCATTTTGATAACCCCATTCTTTTAGCGCTTCGTTTATGAGCTGTGCATGGGTATTTGCAATATGTTCGTTCATCAGGCATACCAGCTGTAAGTCGACTTCTTTTTTAGAAAAAACGGCTTTTATTTTGGCCCTGAAATCATCGGAATAATTGCCGGTTTTAAATTCTAAAATTTGGATATCGGTATCGGCACCGCTTCCTTTAACCAAACAAAGCGCAATATCCAGCCCATCCATTGATGTGCCACTCATCAATCCTATAATTAACCGTTCCGATTTCGCTGCTTTCGAATACAACTTTTCAATCTGTGTGTTCATATTGGTTTTTTATCTGAAAAAGATCAAACGTTTGTCTGCCCCTTTAATCGAATTTTATATAAATACTTGCAATAAAAGTAAATAACCTTTGTTACAAATTGGGCATAACTCTCTATATTTACTGCTCCGTACATTAAAATCCATATAAAAAAAATGGCTAGATTAAATCTACTGGAGGAGACACGTTTCGAGAAATTACCGGTAAGCGTGTTCGAAAATCCAAAAATTGCTTCAATTAATGTAGCACACCGCATTGCCGAGCTCATTAAATCAAAACAAGCAAACAACACACCTGCAGTACTGGGCTTAGCAACAGGTGTTACTCCAATTGCAGTTTATGCCGAACTGGTTAGACTGCACAAAGAAGAGGGCTTGAGTTTTAAAAACGTAATTACTTTCAACCTGGATGAATACTATCCAATGGCGCCAACTGCGGCACAAAGTTATGTTACGTTTATGAACGAAAACCTTTTCAATCATATCGACATTGATAAGAAGAACGTTCACATCCCTGATGGCACGCTTGCACTGGAAGACATTCCTGCTTTCTGTCTGGAATACGAAAAAAAAATAGGTGATCTTGGTGGTCTTGATATCCAGATTTTAGGTATCGGTCGTACAGGTCACATCGGATTTAACGAGCCGGGCTCTGCACCAAATTCTGGTACCCGTTTAGTTACCTTAGATGATTTAACCCGTCGTGATGCTGCACGCGATTTCGGTGGAAAAACCTTTGTACCCACAAAAGCCATTACCATGGGTATTGGTACAATTTTCAAAGCAAGGGAAATTATATTAATGGCCTGGAGCCGTAAAAAAGCTTCGATCATCAAAAAAGCAGTTGAAGGCGAAATTTCAGGCGATGTTCCGGCAACTTTCCTTCAGCTTTCTGACCATGTGGAGTTTATCCTTGATGCACCTGCAGCATCAGAATTAACTCGTTTTTACACACCATGGTTGGTTAAAGATTGCGTTTGGACCGATGCCTTGATCCGCAAAGCGGTGATCTGGTTGGCCAACACCTTGAAAAAACCGATCTTAAAATTAACGGAAGACGATTACAACAATAATGGTATGGCGCAACTGGCAACTGAAAAAGGACCAGTGTACAATATCAATATTCATATTTTCAATAAATTACAGCACACCATTACCGGCTGGCCAGGTGGCAAACCGAACGCTGATGATTCTCAACGTCCGGAAAGAGCAGAACCAGCGAAGAAGAGAGTCATTATTTTCTCTCCTCACCCTGATGATGATGTGATCTCGATGGGCGGTACTTTTCTCCGCCTGGTTGACCAGGGACATGATGTACATGTCGCTTACCAAACTTCAGGTAATACCGCAGTTTGGGATGACGATGCATTGCGTTTTGTGGAGTTCAATGTAGATTTCACAGAGAAAATGGGCATGGACAATACGCACTTAAAGGATCTTTATAACAAAATGAGAGCCTTTATTGAGCAGAAAAAACCAAACCAGATTGATACTCCAGAGATCCAAACAGTTAAAGGACTGATCAGAAAAGGTGAAGCTATTGCCGGCGCAAGATATTGCGGTCTTGAAGATGATCATATCCATTTCCAGGCACTTCCTTTCTACGAAAGTGGAAAGGTTCAGAAAAACCCGGTAACTGATGCGGATATCGAACTTACAATAGAATTATTACAAAAAGTTAAACCTCAACAGGTTTATGCAGCAGGCGATTTTGAAGATCCACACGGAACGCATATTGTTTGTTTCAATATTATTTTAGAAGCATTAAAGCGCTTACGTAAAACCGAAGCCTGGGCACAAGATTGCTGGTTGTGGATGTACCGTGGTGCATGGCACGAATTTGAAACGCATGAAATCGAAATGGCCGTTCCAATTTCGCCACAAGAGCTTGAGCGTAAAAAATATGCTATTTTCAAACACCAGAGCCAAAAAGACCGGGCAGTTTTCCCTGGTGATGATTCAAGGGAATTCTGGCAACGTGCCGAAGACCGTAATCGCGATACAGCAAAAGCTTACGATGAGCTTGGCCTTGCAGAATACGAAGCAATGGAAGCTTTTGTACGTTGGAAATTTGAAGATTAATTAAAAAAGAAAATAAATAGTAATCCTGCTTCGTTCATTCGAAGCAGGTTTTTTTTTGCCCTCGAGGTTTAGCCTCGACAAATGGTCATGCCGAGCATAGCGAAGCATCTCAAGAAAGTCTTATCGTCTCGACTGAAGAGTAACGAAATGGAGATATCTATATGCTGAAAAAAGCAACTCTTTTTTGGAAAGCAGTGCCTGTACTACATCGGTCTCGCTAGTCCTGCCCTTTGCTTAATCCCGATAAAAAACGATAAAAACAAATTAATCTTAAATCGGGATAACGCTGTCGGTCAGGTTTATTGAACATAGGACTTTGCTATGATGATCCAAATTTTTCGTAAGAGAATCAGGTTTCAATGAGGTTTTCCGAGTCGTTGTATGGCAAAAAGCAGCATTCTCCTCTGTTGTCATGCTGGGCTTAGCGAAGCATCTGTAACGATAAACCACAAAAGTTAATCAGACAAAACTCATCGACACCATATGGCAACTTTGCAAAAGATCCTTCACTTTGTTCAGGATGAAAAAGCATCTTCCCAAACTTAGTAGTGATCCAATTATTTCTCATTCTAAAAACAATACTCTAAATTAGTTTGCTGAACCCCAAACAAACTAGCCATGACCGAACCTAAACAACGTTTACTATCTCTTGATTTTTTCAGGGGGTTAACCGTAGCCGCAATGATCTTAGTGAACAATCCGGGCAGCTGGGGGCATATTTACGCACCTTTAGAGCATGCGGAATGGAATGGATGTACACCCACCGATTTAATTTTCCCATTCTTTTTATGGATTGTTGGTGTATCCATTGCGTTTGCCATGAGCAGCAGCAAAACAGACCCAACCACCCATCAAA
Organism: Pedobacter sp. GW460-11-11-14-TSB4; assembly: GCF_059423705.1. Classification (NCBI taxonomy): domain Bacteria; kingdom Pseudomonadati; phylum Bacteroidota; class Sphingobacteriia; order Sphingobacteriales; family Sphingobacteriaceae; genus Pedobacter; species Pedobacter sp. GW460-11-11-14-TSB4. The sequence goes on along the minus strand of NZ_JBWKYI010000011.1, from coordinate 171,415 downwards.
AAACAATCATAAAAGCCATTAAACGTGGCATTATACTTTATTTACTCGGGTTTTTCCTGGCCATTTTCGGGAAAATCATCAGCGCCATAATAGATGGCAGATCTATCTGGGAGGCTTTTCAAACAGTAAGGCTTTTGGGTGTTTTACAAAGAATCGGCATAGTTTTCATCATCAGCAGTATCATTTTCATCAAGGTATCTAACAAAACGATATTCAAAACATTAATTGTAATACTTGCTGTTTATTGGGCCTTAATGACCTTTATTCCGGTTCCTGGGGTGGGTTACCCAAACCTCGAAAAAGAAACCAACCTGGCCGCCTGGATCGACCGCGGAATTTTAACCGAAGCACATACCTGGGCATCATCTAAAACTTGGGATCCGGAGGGCATTCTAAGTACATTACCTGCAATAGGAACCTGCTTATTTGGCATTCTGGTTGGTGTTTGGATGCGCAGAAAGGATGTAGACAATCCAACTAAGGTGGCCTGGTTATTCACGACCGGCATAACCTCGGTAATTTTAGGTTTGCTTTGGGATTTACAATTCCCGATTAACAAAGCCCTGTGGACAAGCTCATATGTACTCTATGCAGGTGGGTTGGCTTCTATAGGCTTGGCACTTTGTTACTGGATCATCGATGTTCAGGGTTATAAAAAATTCACCACTCCATTTGTTGTTTATGGTGTAAATGCCATAACCGTTTTTTTCTTAGCAGGATTAATGCCCCGGGTATTAAATCTCATCCAGATTACCAAACCTGACGGTACAAAAACAGGACTATTAGTCCGATTTTACGAAACCTGCTATACTCCGTTTTTTAGTCCCATAAATGCCTCCTTAGTTTGGGCCATAACCTATGTGCTCGGTTTTTATGTTTTGTTATATTTTATGTATAAAAAGAACATTATTATTAAGGTTTAGTAAATTTACGCTAGAATTGATTGTCCCCCTCTGCAATTGAAAAAGAAAACCACCATATATGATATAGCAAAGGAGCTTGATATTACAGTATCAACTGTTTCAAGGGCGCTTAGCGGGTTTCCGGCGATAAGTGATACGACCAGAAAGGCTGTTGTTGAAATGGCTAAAAAATTAAATTATAGCCCGAATAAACTCGCATCTGCATTAAAATCTGGTAAAACCCATATCATTGGTGTAATTGTGCCCAGTGTACAGGCACATTTTTTTGCATCTATCATCCATTGTATAGAAGATGGCCTGAAAGACAGCGGCTATCGCGTTATTATCTATCAATCCAACGAATCTGTAGAGAACGAAATAAATGGTGTAAAAACCTTGCTGGAGGCGCAGGTAGACGGCATTATGGCCTCCATGTCTTTAGAAACAGAGAATGTTTCGCACTTTGCCGAAATTATTAAACAAAATAAACCCCTTATACTATTCGATCGTGTAAACGTAGCATTAAAAGTCCCTACCATTACGCTTGATGATTTCAAGGCAGGTTATATCGCTACGAAACATTTAATCGATCAGGGCTATAAAAAAATTGCATTTGTAACCACCGTTCATCAGATTAAAATATTTAACGATCGGTTAGAAGGGTACAAAGCCGCTTTAGCAGACCATCATCTTCCACTAATAGAAGAGCATATTATTTTCGGAGGTTTATCCATTAAAGATGGTCGGTTTGGTGCGGGCAAGTTAATGCGCAGCAGAAACAAACCCGATGCTATTATTGCAGGTGATGATTTTACGGCACTGGGCGTAATTAAAAAACTTAAAGAGATTGATGAAACACCGCCTGAAGTTGGCGTAATTGGTTTCGCCAATGAGGCGTTCTCCGCTTACATTACACCTAACCTGTCAACCATTGATCAGCATGCACCACAAATGGGCAAAGAATGCGCTAAAATGTTTCTGAAAATGATTAATCAGGAGAGCCCATACGCCAATATGGAACATATTGTGCTCGATCCAGCTGTTGTGGAAAGAGAATCGACCAATAAAAAGGATGAATAAAGCCTGTTACTCCTTCGCTAACGGGACCTCAATGCCAACAGGCCCGCTAGGTTCACTTTCATTTTTTAACCGGTCTAGCGCCGTTACCAGATAGCTATACCGCTTTCCACTTTCTACACTGGTATCAATAAATGAAAGATAATCTTCAAAGCTTATTTTAACAATATTCTTCGGGTCGAGAATCGAGATTTTCTCTCCTTCACTAAACCGGTAAATTACAAATCCCGAAGCCGTTTCTCCATCTTTTGCCTTTAACGGAAGTTGCCATTTTAAATGTACACCATCTTTTAACGCATCAGCCGTTAAAGCCTGAGGCTCATTTGGCGGCACCTCATCCAGCCATGGCATTTGTGGCGGTAAAGCAGGGTATTTATAAAAATCGTTCTTTAGCGAATCGCCAACGGCCTTAGCAACCGTACTTAACGATTTGGAACTAAAAAACACGCTACCCTGAATCCGGTTGTTATTTCTGATGTATCTAATCTGATTGGGTATTTCATTTAGGTTTTTCCATGCGGCTTCTGCCCTCGAATTAACCAGGTAAGCACCTTGTCCGATATAAACATGCCTGCCAAAAGTGTTATTGCTCCACCAATCAACTAAAATGCCATAAGGTGCTACTCTTCTGGTAAACGTAAAATAAATCTGAGGATTGATGTAATCTACCCAGCCTTCCCTCACCCATTTACGGCTATCGGCAAAAAGTTCTGCGTAATTGGATAAACCACTGGTAGCAGAACCTTCCGGATCTTCATACTTATTTTTCCAGATGCCAAACGGGCTGATGCCAAATTTCACCCATTTTTTATAATGGTGAATACTATCATCTAACTGTTTGATCAGCAAGTCGACATTATTGCGCCTCCAATCTTTAATGTCAGAAATATTATTGGGGTATTTATAAAAAGTATTGCCATCGTTAATGGTCTGCCCTTCTACTTTATAAGGGTAAAAATAATCGTCGAAGTGAATACCATCAATATCATATCCCTTTACCACATCTAAAATTACCTGAACAATATATTCTCTTACATCTGGAATACCCGGATCAAACTGCTTTTTGCCACCATAGGTAAAAAACCAATCGGGATGTTTACGATAAGCATGGTTTTCACTCAAAACAGCCGTACTGCTCATACTGGCCCTGTAAGGATTAAACCAGGCGTGAAGTTCCATTCCCCTGAAATGGGCTTCTTTAATGGCAAAGGCCAAAGGATCGTAACCGGGGGCAGGTGCTAAACCTTGTTTACCCATTAACCATTGGCTCCAGGGCTCTCTTGATTTTGCGTAAAATGCATCAGCTGCCGGTCTAACCTGCAAAATAATTGCATTCATTCCCTGGCTTTTATGTCTTTCTAAAATACCAATCAGCTCCTGCTTTTGCTGATCAATGCTTAAACCTGGCTTCGATGGCCAGTCGATATTGGTAACAGTAGCCACCCAAACACCTCTAAACTCCCTTTTTGGTGCAATTTTTGATAAAGGTTGTGCATTTAATATATAAGGTACTACAGTTAAAGATAAAAGTGCGTATAGGAAGTTTTTAAGCATTATTTCTGTCTTATTTTTTATTCAGGTTGTGTGTTTATGTTGATTTGAATACAAATGAACATTAGCAAGTAAACGATTTTTTTTAAAAACTCTTATAAGTTTATTAAAAATTTTAATTTGCGCCCTGCTAAAATTAATTGTGTACACCCATTTACCTATGGACAACAAAAGTATATTAATTTACAGAAGATACAGCGTTATTAAAAATGGAACCACAAAAGATTAATAAGGGTGATAGAAACAAAATTTACTTCCTGGTCATCGTTATTGCAGCTTTAATTGGCACAAATGCTTACTTGTTTTTTAAAGACCGACAGCAAAGTGAGCGATTTGTTACTGTTAGTGCAGAGAAGGATAAACTAAGGCTTGAGGTAGAAAAGATTGAGGTTGAGCTGGATAAGGTTAATGCTTTAAACCTCGATTTAAATGAGAAACTTGTTGAAGAACAGAAGCTTGCCCGTGTAAAAATTGAAGAACTTAAAACGGCTTTAGAGAAAAGCCAGATTACCCAGGGCGAACTCGACAAAGCCAATGCACAGATTAATGAGCTGAAAACATTTGTAAAAAACTACAATGATCAGATTATTCAGTTGCAGAAAGACAATATTTTTCTGAAAAATAGTCGCGATAGCTTACAGAATACCCTAAGAAACATCAGCAATAAGGCATCGAACTTAGAGAACGAAAATTCCAATCTAAATGCAAAAGTTAAAACCGCAGCAGCCTTAAAACTTCAATCGGCCGAAATTATTGCTTTCAGAACCAAATCAAGCGGTAAAAAAGTCGAAGTAACTAAATCATCTACTGCAGAGAAGTTAAGTGTACGCTTTAATGTGGTGCCTAACCAGTTAGCAGAAAAAGGACATCACAACATTTATCTTCGGGTATTCGATCCGGCAGGGAATTTACTTGCCGACGAGGGAAACCATTTTGAGGCTGATGGGCAGGATATGCAGTTCAGCCATTCTATTTTTATAAACTACAATAACGATGACAGCACCTATGTTATCGACTGGGCAAATCCTAAGCCATTTATAAAGGGCATATATACCGTAATTTTATATGCTGACGGTAATACCATGGGTAAGGCTCAAGTGGAGCTGAGATAAACCCCACCACCTGATTAATTAAATCTCTACCTGTTATTTTAATTTAAGCTAAAGGAAAGTTCAAATAGAACGTTGTTCCTAAACCGCTTATCGAAGTAAATTTAACTGAACCGCCTGCGTTTTCTACAGCCTGCTTAACAAAGGCTAAGCCTAAACCCGTACCTGATGTTTTGGTCGTGAAGTTCGGCACAAATATTTTATCGTGCAGGGTAGGCGGAATACCTTTTCCATTATCTTTTATCTCTATATATGCATTCTTTGCATCCACGTAAACAATAATGGTAATGCAGCATAAAGTTTCTTCATCTATAGCTTCTATTGCATTTTTAAGTAAGTTATTAAACGTCCTTAGAAGCTGATCATGATCGGCCATGATTTCGATGTCCTTATCGCTTTTATTTAACACGTCAATGGTTACATTTTCAGTGCTTTTAAATACTTCTCTTGCCTGGTCAATAATAGGAAGTAAAGAAAGACGCTCCAGGTTGGTATCGGGCATTTTGGCAAAATTAGAAAACTCAGAAGCGATTTTCGAAAGGCTATCAATCTGTTCTATAAAAGATTTGCTAAACTTATTAAACTTCAGTTCGAAGTTAGGGTCTTTCTCTTTCCACGATTTCTCCAACAACTGAACACCTAATTTTAAAGGCGTCAACGGATTTTTGATTTCGTGGGCAACCTGTTTCGCCATTTCGCGCCAGGCACTCTCCCGCTCCGATCTGGCCAGCTTAATTGCACTATCTTCCAGGGCTGCAATCATATGGTTATACTCCTTAATTAAAGAGCCAATCTCATCATGCCTGCGCCATATAATAGGCTCGTTCTTTTGCCCGATTTTAGTTTTACTAATGCTATCCTGAATAAAAGTTAAGGGATTGGTAATCTGATTGGCCAAAAAAACAGCCAATACGCCAATAGCCACAAACACCAGTGCATATAGATTAATCAGGTTACTCACAAAAAGCGCCAGTTTATCGGTATATTCTTCTTCGGTAGAGTAATTCGGCAGGCCGATATAGGCAATTGTTTTATTTTGAGCGTTCCTAATCGGGGCATATGCAGCAGCATAGGTTAAATTGCCAATTTTTTCTTCAGCGTTGATAAATTCTGACCGATGCAGTCCTTCTAAAGAAGCAAAGGCATATGGTCCCATTTTTTTACCGATAATTTTATAATTATAGAGTTTGGGATAGGTAGTCATGATCAGGTTGCCACTGAGGTCGTATAAATTTAAATCGGCATTATTGATATCGGCAAAGTTGTTAAAATCTGCAGCAGCACTCTCATCATTTGCAATAATGCCATTACTGAAAATCTGCTTTTCAAAATTCTGTTGAACCTTTCTTATTTTATCCTTTAATATAGCATCCTGCTGTCCACGGTACTCATTGTTCATGTAATAATAAGTTCCCCAACCTACAATAACCAGCGTGGCCACAACGGCCAATACAATAGAAACCTGGATTCTGGTTTTATACAAAATCTTATTGGCGTTAATCATCAACGACCTGTTGATACTAAACCAGCCTACCTTATCGTCATCAAGATTTTTGATTAACCATATTAAACCATACAGTAACAAGGAGAAGATGATAAATATCAGGAAGAAAAATGATAGCGCTGCCAAACGCTCTACATAATCAACTTTCTCTTTGCTGATCACCACCATTTTACTGTTAGTAGGCTTATAAATTAAATGGCTATAACGAAGTTCATTGTCATTACTCGTGATAAAATCATCCTTTTTACCCTTAAAGATGCTGCCATCTAAAGGATAGGTATAATTTCCAGATTGATTAAGCAATTTATTATTGCTGTACAAGGCAATAGAATAACCCTTAAAATCTTCATCTTTGATCAATTTTTGATCGCCCAAAAGATCGGGTAGCCGATTGTTATAATTATATGGTTTGGACCGGAGTTCGATCACGAGTGTGCCTAATAAACTACCATTATTTACAACGGAAATGATTCCAAAATAATCCTGGTAACCAAATGTATTGTTAACCTGATAAAAAAAGTTAGATCCATCAATCTTGACCGAGCCGGCCTCGACCAGGTTTTTATATTTATCAATTGGTGGGGTATCAGAATTTTCTATCGCAGCACCCAATCTGTCGTATGGATAGATCTGATAATCATACCGGTTTAAATAGCCATCTAAATAATCTTTAATGTGGTTTTTGAGTACGGCATAATTGCCTTTTCTGTTTTGACTAAAATAGTTGGTCAGAAAATTATCTTTAACAATTTCATCACCCAAAGTACCTAAAGCAATAATAGCATTCGGATCTTCTGATGATTGCACTTTTCTGGCCAAAGGCTCGCGTAAACTTCTTTCTTTAATATCTTTATACTTGGTGTATTTAATGGAGGTATTAAAAGCCAGGCAGAAAAATACGATGGCAAACATGCCGATTGAAAAGTTCTTTTCCTTTAAATAAACAGCCCGCGCCACGATAAATAACACCAGGGCAAAAACGATAAAAAATGCATTAAAATCTACCACTACTTTGTAGATAAACACACCTGCAAAACCAATTAAAAAAATAATAACCCGCTCTTTATTGCTAACATTTAACTGACTGCTTACTGTTGCCGAAACGGCAGTGATCAGGTAAATCTGAAACCAGGCCAGACATAAAATCACAATGCCTACCCAGCTGGTTCCGCTGAGCTTAAGGATATTAACGATATCGAAATTAATTTTAGAGTTAAAAATCAATCCGAAGAAAATATCATCGGTATCCCAAACTATCCGACCAATCAGCACCATTAATCCGGCCTGAATAACCACTCCAATTATTTTGCTCCGCTTAATCCATCCCGGAAACTTATACTGTTCTTTATGGTTGTACATAAACAAGAGCAGCCAGGTTAATGCAATTACATTTAACAGAAAATCGCCCAGAGAAGGCATCAGGAAATTATCGGCATATATTCTCGGATCAAACAGATCTAAGGTAAACCTGTGGTTAAACCAACCGTAATATAAATCGGTTAACCTAAAGGTTAAGAAGAAAAACAATAACAAAAACGTACCCCATGCAATATGTCCGCGTCTGGCAATAAACGAACTTAAAGAATTAAAAAACATGCAGATGCATAACATCCCGGCAACAAATAACCATAATTGTGTACCCGAATAATGGGTTTCTGCATAACCTGGTTTAACCTTAAGTCCGAATAAAAACTTATTGTCCAAACTTTTTATCACATATACATCCTTATCCGTAAAAGATGCAAACGTTAATATTTTGGTGGTTGATAAAATTGGATCGATATCATTTTTAAAATATTTTGTTTCTTTAAAAGGATATTGAGATTGAATGGTGATCAGGAAAATAAAGCTAAAATTTCCCTGGGTGCTTTTAATTACCTCGTACCAGCCATTATAAAAAAACAAAACCGAGCTACCTTCTTTTATTGTAGCCGGATCTATTTCAGAAACTTTATTGGTACTCCAGAATTTAAGCTCATTATTTTGGTAGGTTAACAGGTTTATGCCGCTGTTTGTGCGGTAGGTTTTGATAAAATCTATTGCATGATTAGGATTGAGATGAAATTGTTTGGCTCTGGCAACCTGCTGTTTATCGGCCAGAAAACTTTGAACAGCTTTTTCTTTGATTAAAAGGTTGTGCTGAATTTCTTGTGCATCGTGCTCCAGAAGTTCGCTTTTGGTGGTAAAGCGGCTTAACGAAATAGAAGTTGCAATGAGGCAACAGCCTAAAACAAGCAATAGAAATCTTATTTTTACACCAAAGCTCATTTTCATCTACGGATAAAGATATTAAATATTGATAAAAAACAACGCCATAAACAGCTGAGTTTATGGCGTTGGCACTAATATTCTATTTTGAATAAAATTAAGCTATAGCAGCACTACTTGTTTGTACTTCGCGGCTTACCTTTTTAACCAATCCTTGTAACACATTACCTGGGCCAACTTCTACAAATTCAGTTGCACCATCGGCAAGCATGTTCCCTACTGTTTGTGTCCAACGTACAGCACCGGTTAATTGTTTAATTAAATTGCCTTTAATTTCAGTTGGGTCTGTATACGGCTTTGCATCAACGTTTTGATAAACCGGGCAAATTGGAGCAGAAATAGCAGTAGCTTCTATAGCTGCCTGTAATTCAATTTTTGCAGGCTCCATTAAAGGAGAGTGGAATGCACCACCCACATTTAATTTTAAAGCTCTTTTAGCGCCTGCTTCTGTTAATTTAGCGCAAGCCAGGTCAATGCCTTCGATGCTGCCCGAAATGACCAATTGCCCAGGGCAGTTATAATTTGCAGGAACAACAACCGCATCAATTTCGGCACAGATTTTCTCCACTACATCATCAGCTAAACCTAAAATGGCAGCCATGGTTGATGGTTGTGCTTCACAAGCCTTTTGCATGGCATTTGCACGCGCAATAACCAGTTTTAATCCATCTTCAAAGCTTAATGCATTTGCAGCCACTAAAGCCGAAAATTCGCCTAAAGAATGGCCTGCAACCATATCTGGTTTAAAATCATCGCCCAACACTTTAGCTAAAATAACCGAATGCAAAAAAATTGCCGGTTGGGTTACATTGGTTTGTTTAAGCTCTTCATCTGTTCCGCTGAACATAATATCGCTAATACGGAAACCAATAATCTCGTTGGCTTGTTCAAATAATGCTGCAGCTTTTGGGTTCTCGTAAAGATCTTTGCCCATGCCTACAAACTGTGCTCCCTGTCCGGGAAAAATATATGCTTTCATACCCCTTAATCCCCTAAAGGGGAAATTAAATATTTAGTTAAATTATTATTGTTAAATCCATACCCCCTCAAGGGGGATGGGGGTTAATCTAAACTTGCGGTAATTAACCTTAAAAACTCTGCTCTTGTTTTATCGTTACTTAAAAAAGTCCCTGTAAAGGCCGAGGTTGTGGTTACCGAATTCTGTTTTTGCACGCCACGCATTGACATGCATAAATGCCTGCATTCCATCACCACCGCAACGCCCATGGGGTTAAGGGTATTCTGAATACAATCTCTGATTTCGTTCGTTAAGCGCTCCTGTACCTGTAAACGGCGGGCAAAAGCATCAACTACACGTGGAATTTTACTTAAACCCACAATGTGTCCGTTCGGAATATAGGCAATATGTGCTTTACCAAAGAATGGCAACATATGGTGTTCGCACATCGAATATACTTCAATATCCTTAACCACAACCATTTGGCTATAATCTTCTTCAAACATGGCGCCCTTCAGAATTTCATCAGGTTTTAAATCGTAACCATGTGTTAAATATTGCAGCGCCTTAGCTACGCGCTCGGGTGTTTTTAATAAACCTTCGCGTTCTGGATTTTCACCCAACTGGCCAAGAATATCTTTATAATGTGTAGCTACAGCTTCAATTTTATCTTCGTTGTAACGGTCTATTTTTACATAACCGTCTCTCGATTCGCCTTTCAATACGTCTTTATCGCTCATTAATTCGGGTTTTTAACCAAAGTATTCAACAAAATTATTTTCGGTCTCGTATATTTTTACGCAATGTAAAACTGCGCCGCTCTCTGCAATCGGTGCCCATAATTGTTTCCAGATTTCTATGGCCAGATTTTCAGTTGAAGCCAGCTTGCCTTTCATAAAATCTACATCAAGATTTAAATTTTTATGATCAACCTTATCTACCACATAATCATTCATTACGTCTTTCAGCCATTTTAAATCAACAAGAAAACCTGTTTCCGGATTAACTTCGCCTTTAACTGTAACATATAACCAATAGTTATGGCCATGCCAGTTGGGGTTGGCACATTTACCATAAACTTCGTTGTTTTTATCATCATCCCAATCGGTACGGGCTAATTTGTGCGCCGCGTTAAATGATGCTTTTCTCGTTATGTAAATCATTACTATAAAATAAAATGCAAATATACAGATAAAGGTTTAAGGTATGGAAAATGTATGAGGGATAATGGAAGATGTTATTAATCATCATTTCAAAAGCAAAATGCAAGTACTTCAATTTGCATCGAATTTTTATTCCATCATCCATATTACATCGGCCATAGTACCTACACATCAGACTTCGCGCCATTTCATTAACTTTACCTTATGAAAACTTTAGTTGTTGCTGCTACAAAAGCCGAACTTGCCTTCTTTTACCAGCATTTTAACTTGCCGGATGGAGATTTTGTAGAAAGTAAAAATTTCGATTTGCTGATTACAGGCGTTGGAATGGTAGCAACAGCCTTTGCCCTTGGCAAACATCTTTCATCTAAATACGACCTTGTGGTAAATTTCGGCATTGCCGGAAGCTTTGACCGGAACCTGGCCTTAGGTACGGTATTACATATTACGGAGGATACTTTTGCCGAACTGGGCGCCGAAAATGGAGACGAATTTTTAACCATAAGCGATTTAGGTTTTGGGGAGAACCACTATACCTCAAAAACACACCAAAGTGTTAGCCTGCCGATAGCAAAAGGCATCACCGTGAACTGTGTAACGGGAAGCGAAAAAAGCATTAAAAATCTAATTAAGAGGTTAAATCCAACGACCGAAAGCATGGAAGGTGCTGCTGTTTTTTATGCCTGCAAACAGTTAAATGTAGATTGTTTACAGATCAGAAGTATCTCTAATTATGTAGAACCCCGAAATAAAGACAATTGGAAAATTGGTTTGGCCATTAAAAATTTAAACGACTGGGCCATTGCTTTTGTTGGAGAAATGAACTGATTATGACTGATTAGTTTACCACAGTACTTAATTTTGATCTATGAACCCGACACCATTAAAATAATTATTTTAATTGTCAAAGGTCCATCTAACAACTGAAAAAAAATAAATAGATGAAACTTACACTTGGATTTTCTCCCTGCCCTAACGATACATTCATTTTCGACGCATTAATTCACCATAAAATTGATACGGAAGGATTAGAATTTGAGGTTTCTTATGATGATGTAGAAACTTTAAATCAAAAGGCGCTTAGGGGCGAATTAGACATCACCAAGTTAAGTTTCCATGCCTTTGCCTATGTTGCCAACCAGTATGCCTTACTGGATGCCGGGAGTGCCCTCGGATTCGGCGTGGGTCCGCTATTGATTAGCAAAAATCATTTTAACGGAGAAAAAGACACTGAACTGCAAACACCAAATTCCAAACTGAGGGTTGGCATACCAGGGAAATATACTACTGCAAATTTCTTGCTGGGCATTGCTTATCCCCACTTACAAAACAAGCAGGAACTTGTTTTTTCGGAAATTGAATCGGCTTTACTTAATGAGCAGATTGATTTAGGACTGATTATTCACGAAAACAGGTTCACTTACCAGGATAAAGGTTTAACCAAGATTGTTGATTTAGGCGATTATTGGGAAAAACTAACGGGCTGTGCTATTCCATTAGGCGGAATCGTAATCAACCGTAATCTAGACCGCGAGGTACAGTTAAAAGTAAACCGCCTGGTCCGACAGTCGGTAGAGTTTGCCTTTGCACACCCAAAATCGGGCATCGATTTTATCCGTCAGCATGCCCAGGCCATGGAAGAAAGTGTGATGTACAAACACATCGAATTATATGTAAATAAATACAGTATAAACCTTGGCGAAGAAGGCCGTAAAGCGGTTGATACTTTATTTAAACTGGCTCAGGAAAGGAATATCATCCCCGCTATTCAGGAGGATTTATATATCTAATTCATCGATCCGTCATCTCGACCGTAGCGGAGAGATCCATAAAAGATTTCTCCATTCCGTTGCACTCCAGTCGAAATGACGATAAATCGGCTTCATGATGATCCTGAAACAAGTTCAGGATGGCGAACTGATCTAATTAACTCACCAACAACTTATAGCCTTTTCCGTGCACGTTAATAATTTCAACTGCCGGATCAGCCCTAAGGTATTTACGCAACTTACTCAAAAACACATCCATACTCCGTCCGTTAAAGTAATTATCATCATGCCAGATGCTTAACAGTGCTTCTTCACGGGTTAAAACGGTATTCTTTTTCAAGCACAATAAACGCAACAACTCGGCTTCTTTGGTAGAAAGTTTTTGCTGGTGATCGTTATCGGTAATAATCTGAGTAGTATAATCAAAATGATATTGACCGATAGAAAACTGCGTTTCGGCAGCCTCATCATTGTTATCTGTCTTATTGGCCACACGTTTAAACATGGCATTAATGCGCAATAAAAGCTCTTCTATACGAAAAGGTTTGGTAATATAGTCATCACCCCCTAAATCATAGGCAGCAGATTTATCTTCCAGCATGGTTTTAGCCGTTGCAAAAATAATGGGCACCTGCGTGTTTACCTTTCTGATATCCTTCCCCAGGGTAAAACCATCTTTTTTAGGCATCATCACATCTAAAATACACAAATCGAAGTTCTGCTTATTAAACGTTTTTAATCCATCCTCACCATCGGTGCATAATACTACATCAAATTTGCCTTTTAGCTGCAAATAGTCTTGTAACAATAAACCTAAATTGGGGTCGTCTTCTACCAGAAGTATTTTTTTCATTAGTATATAATTTATTTTCAATTGTGATGAAGCGATCGGATTTTTCACCAATGCAGCTGTTTTAACGGTGCTTAAGAAGGCTTGAGCCGGTTATTCATCTGCTTGTGATTTGAAAAATCATGATGGTTTCATTTTCTCGTTTTTATTCAAATATGGCATTACCCACGCTGAAGGTTTGATTCTGAATATGCGTAACGGTTTAATTTATACTGTAGATTAAATTAATACTCCACTTTTATAAAGGTAAAGATATTTCGAACGTGGTTCCTCTATCTTTTTCGCTACTTACCTTAACTGTTCCATTCAATTTTTTAATAATATCCTGAACATAATTTAAACCCAGTCCAAAGCCTTTAACATCATGTAAATTACCCGTTGGCACCCTATAAAACTGATCAAAAATCCGCTTAGCATGCTCTTTGGTCATACCAATGCCTTTATCTGCTATTTCGATAATTAAATTCTTGCCGGTATTGCGGGTAGTAATGGTAATCTCCGGAGTACCGCTGCTGTATTTATTGGCATTATCAATAAGGTTATAAATTACATTCGATAGGTGTAGCTCGTCGCCATAAATAACCGCATGCTCTGCGTCGGTATGTACATTGATAATGGCATTCCTTTTCTGCAGTTGCAATTCCATGCTATCCAGCACAATCACAATCAAATCGTTCACATCTACTTCGGCGTTTTCCATTTTAAGTTCACCTTTTTCTAAACGGGCAATGCTTAAAACACGTTCGATATGACTACCCAGCCGAACATTTTCATCATAAATAATCCCTGCCAAACGTTTTAAACGGGCTTTATCCTCTGTCACTTCCGGATCTTTCAAAGCTTCACTGGCAATCATAATAGTAGCCACCGGGGTTTTAAACTCGTGCGTCATGTTATTGATGAAATCTGTTTTCATTTCCGACAGTTTCTTCTGCTTTAATATAGCATACAGCGTATAAGAGAAAATGAAAACAAGTACAAGTAACAGACCGATTGATGAGGCGAGTGTTGCACTGAGGTTAGAAATAATTGCCGAATTTTTATCCGGGAAACTGACCAAAAGCATTCCGGGATCGCGAAAGATATCGTTTCCAAATAAAGGTGTTTTATAGGTATTCTCGGGTAAAAACTCACCTTTAACGTTAGCAGCCGCCATGAAAATGGTCGAATCTTTTCTGGCTAACGAAATCCGATAAGCAGGTTCCAGTGAAATATTATTGGCCAGGAGTTCTTGTTTTAATAAACGGCCTAAAGAGCTAAAATTAATGCGTTTGTAAATTGGCACATTGGTTTCCTGCAGTTCTTTAGATACATCCTCAACCACACTCGATCGGGTATACGAAAAAGTATCCTTACCCAGTGCTGCAATTTTAAGTTCCAGTTTTTTCCGCTCAATTTCATCTTCACGTTTAAATTTTTTCTCTAAATCGTCAGAAATCTTTGGAACGCTCACTGTAAGTGGCTTAGCATTTCCAGGATCGTAAACTAAATACCTTAACGTATCTGGCAAGCTTTGTAAACTTTTAAATTCGAATGCTTTTGGTGGCGCAGCAAAAGGTTTTGTGCGCATGCTATAACCTTTTAAAATAAGGCTTTTAACATCAATGAAAGCATCCATCTGCAAATCCAGCTTATCGCCGTTTTTCGAAGTCAGCGAAGTATATTCCATTTCAGAAATCACATTCGGCGCCCGATAAGATACACGGATAATACTATCTTGCTGGTTTAAGTAATTCTCAATCTGATTTTCCCTTTCCGCCTGTCTTAGTTCTGTCTCTTGTACATATTGCTGGCGCAAATCTTTAATATCTAACGCACGTTGCCTGGAGTCTTGTAATTGCTTCAGCTTATTTTCAGCATCTTTCCGGTTTAAGTGATCGGCAACATTTCTACGTTGTATTTTATTGACTACCGATGTTAGCGTTTGATTAACCTGTTCATCAAAAAGCTGAGATTTTAGTTTATACGATTCCCTGATGTAATACAACTGCATTACAAAAACACCAAGCAAAGCTACCGTCATTAAAACAGTAATTAACCAAAAACTCTTTTTCTTCATGAACTAGATTGGTTTTAAAATTAAAAAAACCGGGGCATAATCTTCTTAAATCTAAACAGATATCAAAAATACTGATTAGTGAAGTGAAGTGTTTGTTTTTAACATATTTTAACAGCGCAGGCACTGGCGGAGGGGCAAAAAAAAATGCCGAGGCTAAAGCCTCGGCATGGTTCAAAATTGTTTGCTTAAAAAAGATTCTTTATTTAGAAAGGCAAATCATCATCTTCACCTGGTGCATTACTTACATCAACCGGAGCTGCATAAGCTGGCGTAGCTGCCGGAGCACCTGCTGCCACTGCATTTATACGCCAAATAACCAAACTGTTAAAATATGATGTTTTACCTGCTTTATCTGTCCAGGGGCGACCACGTAAATTAAAGAAAACCTCAACCTCATCGCCTGCTTTAAATGTATCTAATAATGCAGTTTTATCTTGTAAAGCCTCAAAACGGATATATTCTGGGTATGTTGGATTTTCTGCGTATTCTACTATTAAATCACGTTTTTTAAACGTTTCACTTACTTGTTGTGTGGCACCTACTTCGTGTACTTTTCCTTTAATTTCCATATCTAATACTACTTAATGTACTATAAACATCAAATCTCTATAATTTTATTGATAACTTCGCATATATTATGATGCAAGTTTTCCACAATAAAAGCAAGGTAATTATTACCTGCAACAAGCGCCTTTCGCCTTATTTACAAGAAGAAGTTACGGCTTTAGGTTATACCATCGAGCGGTCTTTTGCTACAGGCGTTGAGCTCAACATCACCCTTACAGAGTGTATAAAGCTAAATTTGAACTTGCGCTGTGCCAGTCAGATTCTATATGCCATCAAAAGTTTCAAGGCCATAACACCCGATGATTTATATAAAGAAATTGCAGCCATTGAGTGGGAAGAACTGATTGATTTTTCGGGTTATTTCTCGGTAACCTCAAATGTGGATAACCCAAATATTACGACACCACTTTTTGCAAACTTAAAAGTAAAGGATGCCATAGTTGACCGCATGAAAGAGAAAAAAGGCATTCGCCCTAATTCTGGATCTGATGCGAATAAAACGGTAGTACATTTATACTGGAAAGATGCAGATGCAGATGTTTTTATGGATACTTCCGGCGAAACTCTTGCCAAACATGGTTACCGTAAAATTCCCGGAAAGGCACCTATGTTAGAGGCTTTGGCCGCCGGGGTTATTTTAGCTACCAATTGGGATAAAAAATCCCCATTTATTAACCCCATGTGTGGTTCTGGAACCTTAGCCATCGAAGCAGCCCTGATTGCAACCAACCGTGCACCTGGTTTATACCGCATGAATTATGGTTTTATGCATATCTTAGGTTATAATGAAGAAGATTTTTTCGCCGAGCGCAGAATTTTAAAAGATCAGGTAATTAAAAATGTTGATCTTAAGATTGTAGCTTCCGATCTTTCGGAAGATGCGGTTGAAGTAACCCGGAGAAATGCTAAAACTGCAGGGGTTGATACTTTAATCGAATTCGAAGTTTGTGATTTTGAATTAACACCAGTTCCTGAAGATGGCAAAGGTGTGGTTGTTTTTAACCCGGAGTATGGTGAGCGTTTAGGCGTGCATAGCAAGTTAGAATTAACTTATAAACGCATGGGCGATTTTATGAAAACGAAATGCAAGGGCTATTCTGGGTATATTTTCACTGGAAATCCTGATCTTGCAAAGAAAATTGGATTAAAAGCTGCTAAAAAAGTTGAATTTTATAATGGTAAATTAGACTGTCGTTTACTAGAGTATGAATTATATGATGGCTCTCGCAGGGCCCCATTAACTGAGGCCTAGTCTTTTTCATTGAAAATTAATATATTACGCTCTCTTACGTACCATAACGTAAAAAATTTTGAAAAATATGGAATTTGATGACATGGATCATATGCCCGAATGGGAGCATTTCAGCCGGTTTGGCCGGGATGATGAGGATGAAGAAAATCTATCAAGTGTTGATGCGGAAAAGGTTAGGCTGAAAGTAACCAGGGCTAAAAGCCTTTACAACCAGGCAAGAGCCGTATACAAATATGCTGCCCTGTTCTGCGAAACATTAGAGGGAGAAATGGCCGAAATGACCGCTAACTTAATTATGCAGAATGCCCTCATGTTATGCCCTAAAATTGTTGGGGCAGAAGGTGCTGATATGTATATTTTAAGAATGGAAAATGCCTCTATTATCCGAACCAATTGCCGTGAATTAGAAACCCAGGTAAGGGCAGCAGACATGTTCGAAATCTGTACCCCTGAATATAAAGACATTGTTTTAGACGAAATTGAAAAATTTCGTCTACTCTTTATCGAATGGGTTAAATATTTCGAAAAAGATGAGTTTGAAGATGACTGGGGCTTATATTAACCCTTAAAAACGAACGCTGGATTTTCTCTTCCTTTCTTTTTGTTGATTTGCACTGCATGTGTTATAAGTTCTTAAACACATCATATGCTGTTATCCATTCCATTTCCTATTCTAATCGCCTCTATTCAACCCGCCACAAACATCTGATTATCAGTCAAAAACAGTACCCTTAAACATTTAGGTTGTTTTTTTGTTGTAACATTTAGTTCATTACTCCGTTTCGCGTAATTCTTAATAGTGCTAAAATTTATACTTTTAAAATCTGTTGAGGTGAAAGTTTCGTATATAATGAATAAACATTAAAAAATTTATCCCCTTTTTATGGAAGATGTATTGGCTTTAA
The DNA here is from genome assembly GCF_059423705.1 of Pedobacter sp. GW460-11-11-14-TSB4. Lineage (NCBI taxonomy): Bacteria > Pseudomonadati > Bacteroidota > Sphingobacteriia > Sphingobacteriales > Sphingobacteriaceae > Pedobacter > Pedobacter sp. GW460-11-11-14-TSB4. Next base: position 153,481 of record NZ_JBWKYI010000011.1, on the reverse strand, counting down.
AGACAAAGAATGTTGCCGGGAATATCAGAAAAATTAGAGAATACAGAGACTATACTCAGGATTATCTGGCGGCGAAATTGAAAATATCTCAAAATGCATACAGCAAAATTGAGCTCGGTTATAGTAAATTAACCATCGACCGTTTGTTTCAAATTGCAGCAATTTTAGAGGTAGAAGTATCTCATTTATTAACCCTTAACCACAATGATTTAATCAAAATTATTGCTGATGATGAGAACAGGGCAAAGGCGGCGAGCTAATACGCAGGCACTGTTGATATCATTTCTTTTACCCTGCAAATAATTCCAATACCTTTGGAATAAATTTAGGATTATGCAGGCTACCATTCAAAAAACGATCGATTTTGTTAAGAAAACATTAGCTGACGCCGAGGCAGGGCACGATTGGTTCCATATTGAACGTGTTTTCAAAACCGCTCAAACCATTAATCAACAAGAAAATGGTGATGAACTGGTGGTAGCCTTTGCCGCATTGTTGCATGATATTGCTGATCCTAAATTTAACAACGGCGATGAAGAATTGGGGCCAAATATGGCTGCATCCTTTTTAGCCTCGATTGCGGTTGATGCTGAAGTGATTGCCCATGTTAAACTGATTATCCAGAACATGTCGTTCAAAAATAGTTTTGATGGCGCAAGTTTTACGTCCAAAGAAATGCAGATTGTTCAGGATGCAGATCGTTTAGATGCAATTGGAGCCATTGGCATTGCAAGGGCATTTACTTATGGTGGATTTAAAAACAGGGTACTCTACGATCCGGCTATCTTACCGGAAGAACACCTCACCAAAGAAAGTTATAAAAATACCACCGCTCCTACCATTAACCATTTTTATGAAAAACTGCTGCTGTTGAAAGACATGATGAATACGGATGCAGGGAAAGCAATTGCCACAGAGAGACACAATTTTATGCTGCTGTACCTGGAGCACTTTTACAAAGAATGGGATGGTAAATAATTAAACAATTAGCGATAAAATACCGAATAGTAAGTATTCCAGAACGGTGCATTAGGACTTAACTTTATAAAAATTAATTCTCATGCATCCCTACAAGCTAAAATACCACAAAAACAGTGTTTTGTTAATCGCGATGGTTGGCATTCCTGTGTTCTTCATTTCCTTAATGTTGTATTGTCTTTTTAGTTTACCCTCATCGCTTTCAGAAACTTCTACTTTGATATTTGTTTCCCTATCGATTATTTTAATGGCACTCCTATTATTATGGATAACCAAAACACAGATTTTTGTCCATAGTAAAATTTTAATCAGCGAAAAAGGTATCAGCTTTAAGTTAAAAAGCACTTCATTTTTATACCGCAGGACCGAGTTTTTTTCTGGCTGGGAAAACGTAAGCAGCGTAACCGAAATGTTCGATAACCACAATGGAGGCTATTTTTATCAAATTGCATTTAAAAACCCCGATTTCGTAACCAATTTTAGTCCGCTTAAAAACCATGAAATCGAAGCAGATCGCTTCTTTTCTGAACTGCAATACTATCAGGAAAGCTATAATATTGCGCATCAACTGCCAATAAGCAGAAAGCTTAATCCCTCAAACAGTTTTTAGTTACTATTATTCCAAAATAGAATAGGTTAAACAAATCTATTTGCTAATATTTTTAGTTATTAAACTATCTTTGTTAGTAAATACATTCCTATGTCTGATCGAATTCGTGAAAAATTAAATATTCTTGCTGACGCCGCTAAATATGATGTTTCTTGTTCATCAAGCGGCGGCACGAGAAAAAACACCAATAAAGGACTTGGCGACAGCCACACATCGGGCATTTGCCATACTTACACTGAAGACGGCCGATGTGTTTCGCTGTTAAAAATCCTTTTAACCAACCATTGTATATACGATTGTTTATTCTGCGTTTCGCGGAAAAGTAACGATGTAAAACGCGCAGCCTTTACCGTAGATGAAGTGGTAGAACTGACCATGAATTTTTATCGCCGCAATTATATTGAAGGTTTGTTTTTAAGCTCAGGGATTTTCAAAAATGCCGATTTTACCATGGAGCGGTTATTATTAGTGGTTAAAAAACTTCGATTAGAGCAGAACTATAATGGCTATATCCATTTAAAAACCATTCCGGGCGCCAGCGACGAATTGATTAAGGAAGCCGGCTTATACGCCGACCGGATGAGCATTAATTTAGAAATGCCAACTGAAGCAGGTTTAAAACTTTTGGCCCCGGAAAAAAATCATGAAGACGTTATTAAACCTTTAGCCTTTGTTCAGCAACAAATTACACAGTTTTCGGCAGATAAAAAGTTAATCAGGCATGTACCTAAATTTGTTCCTGCAGGGCAAAGCACCCAAATGGTAATTGGTGCCACTCCCGAAAGTGACAAGGATATTATGTATACCGCAAATGCATTTTACAAAAATTTCGCTTTAAAAAGGGTATACTATTCCGGTTATGTGCCTATCAGTAATGATACCCGCATGCCTATCCTAGGCACACAGCCGCCATTGTTAAGAGAAAACAGGTTGTACCAAACCGATTGGCTAATGCGGTTTTATGGATTTAAAGTACAGGAAATTTTAAACGATGCCAATCCAAATCTTGATGTAGATATCGATCCAAAATTAAGCTGGGCCATCCGCAATATGCATCATTTCCCTGTTGATATTAATACGGCCGATTATAAAATGATTCTCCGGATTCCAGGTATTGGCGTAATGTCGGCTCAAAAAATTGTACAGGCCCGTAAGTTTGGGAAATTGAGGATTGATCAGTTAAAAAAAATCGGCGTGGCTTATAACCGGGCCAAACACTTTATTATTTGTCTAGACAGCCCCTATCAGTTAAAAGATTATCAGGGCACTCAGATTAAAGCTTTTATTTTGGCAGAAAGCCAGAGTAAATATTTAAAAACAGATAGTAACCAGATGATTTTGTTTTAAAAGTACTGTCCGATTAAGGAGACGTGTCATTCCCAACTTGATTGGGAATCTTAATGCCCTAGCTTTAAGATTCCCGCTTGCACGGGAATGACGACCGATATAAAACCTGTCAATATAAATATGACTTACATTTTTGATGGCACTTTTCAGGGTTTATTAACTGCTGTTTTCGAATGGTTCGAACGCAAGCCGGGAAAGGTGATGCTAAAATCTACCTCGATTTTTCAACCCGAAGCCTTTGTAGAAAGCTTTACCGTGATCACCAATACAGAAAAGGCTGACCGGGTTTGGGCTGGACTACAAAAGAAACTCAAAAAAGACTGGCAGCGCAAATACTATTGCAGTTATTTATCAGAAATTCCGGAGGCTTATAACCACCTCTTTCAGTTTACCCTATACATTTTTCAAAATCAACCGGGTGCAGAAAGTAATTATGGCAATCCGCATGTAATTGCATTGGCTAAATATGCCAAAAGTGTAGAAAGGGAAAAACACAGGATGGAAGCCTTTATTCGTTTTCAGAAAACCGGCGACGGGATATTTTATGCGAATATAGATCCTGATTTTAATGTGTTGCCCTTGATATCCAACCATTTTAAAAACCGTTATGCCGATCAGCCATGGGTAATTTATGATTTAAAACGCAAATATGGCCTCCATTATAATTTAACTGCGGTGGAAGAAATTACGATCAGCTTTAGCAATGGGGTAAATAAACAAAACCCGGCACCGGTTTTAATGGACGATAGCGAAGTTTTATACGCAACGCTCTGGAAAGATTATTTTAAAAGTGCGAATATTGTCGCCCGAAAAAACACCAAACTGCATTTACAGCATGTGCCCAAAAGGTACTGGAAATATTTAACAGAGAAAGCGATATAAAATGGGCGAAACCTAAACTCATTTCAATCACCCAGCCCTCATCCCGACCCGATAGCTATCGGATAGAATGGAGCGCGCTAACCAGGCAGATTTAGCTTCGCTGAGCAATCGTGGTTCTCGACTTCTTATCACTCTGCCCGAATGACAAGCGGTGATTCAATAATAAATCTGGCTCAAAAAACTAAAACTTACTGCCATGCTGACACCCACATTCTCAATTAGGGTAAAAAGTTTGACAGTTTGGTGAAAATTTGTCCCTCAAAACCGCTTGGCATAAAAAGTGTTAATTGTAAGCTTAGTTAAAAAACTCAAATCAAAATAAAAAAATAATAAAAGTTATGGCGTTAAACCTTAAACCAATTGCTGGCAGTTCGAACAGAGTAATAGTTGAACCGGCTGCGGCAGAAGAAAAAACTGCATCAGGTTTGTATATCCCTGATACTGCAAAAGAAAAACCATCTAAAGGAACTGTAGTTTCTGTTTCTGAAGAAGATGCTGAAGGTAAAAAAGCAAGTGTAAAAGTTGGCGATGTTGTAATTTATGGTAAATACGGTGGTACCGAATTCCCTTATGAAGGTAAAGATTACTTAATTATGCGCGAAACTGATATTTACGCGGTTGTTGGGTAAAAATTAAAATGTTGCAATGTTAAAACGTTGTAATGTTAACATAAATCGGAGGATTGAAATATTTCAACCTTCCAACATTAAAACTTTAAAATATTCTTAAAATGTCAAAACAAGTAAAATATAACGTAGAAGCACGCGACGCCCTGAAAAGAGGTGTTGATATTCTTGCAAATGCAGTAAAAGTAACCTTAGGTCCAAAAGGCCGTAATGTAATTATCGATAAAAAATTCGGTTCACCGGCAATCACAAAAGATGGTGTTACGGTTGCAAAAGAAATCGAATTGAAAGATGCAGTAGAGAACATGGGTGCTCAAATGGTTAAAGAAGTAGCTTCAAAAACAGCTGATATTGCTGGTGATGGTACAACTACGGCTACTGTATTGGCGCAGGCGATTATTACTACAGGTATTAAAAACGTTGCTGCTGGTGCAAACCCAATGGATTTAAAACGTGGTATTGATAAAGCGGTTGCTGCTGTTGTAGAAAACTTAAAATCTCAATCGCAAGCGGTTGGTGATGATAACAATAAAATTAAACAAGTAGCGTCTATTTCGGCTAATAACGACGAGGTGATCGGTTCGTTAATTGCTGAGGCCATGAGCAAAGTTGGTAAAGATGGTGTAATTACGGTTGAAGAAGCAAAAGGTACCGAAACTGAAGTTAAAACAGTAGAAGGTATGCAATTTGACAGAGGTTATTTATCTCCATATTTTGTAACCAATGCAGATAAAATGGAAGCTGAATTAGAAAATCCTTACATTTTAATCTACGACAAAAAAATCAGTAACATGAAAGAATTGTTACCGGTTCTAGAAAAAACTGTTCAAACAGGCAAACCATTGGTAATCATTTCTGAGGATTTAGATGGCGAAGCTTTAGCAACATTGGTAGTAAACAAAATCCGCGGTTCGTTAAAAGTTGTTGCGGTTAAAGCACCAGGTTTTGGCGACAGAAGAAAAGCCATGTTGGAAGACATCGCGATCTTAACTGGTGGTATTGTAGTATCAGAAGAAAGAGGTTACAAATTAGAAAATGCTGATTTAACTTACTTAGGTTCTGCTGAGAAAGTTGTTGTTGATAAAGACAATACAACTGTAATTAACGGTGCTGGTAACTCAGATGATATTAAATCTCGTGTTAGCCAAATTAAATCTCAGATCGAAACAACTACATCTGATTACGATAAAGAAAAATTACAAGAGCGTTTAGCTAAATTAGCTGGCGGTGTTGCGGTTCTTTACGTAGGTGCAGCTAGTGAGGTTGAAATGAAAGAGAAAAAAGACCGTGTTGATGATGCTTTACATGCAACCCGTGCGGCTGTAGAAGAAGGTATTGTTGCTGGTGGTGGTGTTGCTTTTATCCGTGCGGTTGAAGCCTTAGCTAACCTAAAAGGTGCTAACGAAGATGAAAATACAGGTATCCAGATCATCCGTCGCGCTATCGAAGAGCCATTACGTCAAATTTGCGAAAACGCAGGTATTGAAGGTTCTATCGTAGTTCAAAAAGTTAAAGAAGGTAAAGCCGATTTCGGTTACAATGCACGTACTGATGTTTACGAAAACTTAATTGGTGCCGGTGTTATCGACCCAACTAAAGTAAGTCGTGTAGCATTAGAAAATGCAGCTTCTATTGCAGCGATGTTATTAACTACAGAAGTTGTTTTAGCAGACGAACCTGAAGAAGGTGGTGCTCCAATGCCTCCAATGGGCGGCGGCGGTATGGGTGGTATGATGTAATAACCATTCTATAACGAAACGATTTCGTGTAAAAATACACCCTCAAGGTATAATGCCTTGAGGGTTTTTTTATGCTTTGTTATAGCAAAAACGAAGCTTTATCAGCGCTGTAACCTACTCATTTAGTTAAAGTTGGTGTAAAAATTTGGCACTGTAATGCAAAAATTACGTTCTTTGTAACGAATATTTATTGACGCGTCTTAGGCCGAATACTCATTTCTGGTATTGGATTAAGCAAAGTTGAACAAACAAAGCTTCCAGAACGCAATAAAATCATTCCCTAGTGTTAGAGATTTATGAAGATTCGTTGTACGAGGAAATGGCTTTCTTTTGTCCTGTTTTTTGGGGCATTTTTGTTCACGTCAAATGTTTTCGCCCAAATTACCATAGGCTCAGTAGATGCAGGGCCTTTTACCCCGGGCAGTACCATTGCAGTTCCTTTTAGCATTAGCGCAGGCTGTGCGGCTCAAGGAAATCAATTTCAGCTCTATTTATCCGATCAGAACGGAAATTTTGGCGCCGAAACACTCATAGGCAACTACACGGGTTTTTATACGACTTATATAAACGGTAAACTTCCTGCAAGCCTTACACCCGGCACAGGTTACAAGGTCAGGATAAAATCAACTGCTCCGGCCTTCACAAGCACTGCCTCTACGGCGTTTGAAATAAAGGCCGGACCTGCAGTAGAAGCAAAATTAACCTCAACGTTATTAAACCCCGCAAACGACGAAACTTTTGGTACCTGCACCAGCAAAGCCAATAATGCTTTTTTCCTTACAAATGCTTCTACAGCAAACAGCACGGTTACCGCTAGCATAACCGATGAGGTAAATGGAGGGAGCCCAACTTTAATCAATTTCCCTACAGCCATACAGCCTTTTACGGCCCAGCAGACACATTATACCATTTATACCAAAGCCGTAATGCCCGATGGGTCTGTAGCAACCAAGGCTTATCTGCTCATCAACAATAAAGCAATAACCGCTTTTGCCAATTCGGGCAATACCGTGGTTTGTTTGCCACTGGGCGCCTTAACATTTAGTGTAGATGTAAGTTCGAGCGCAGGTATTCAAAATAACTTCCCCGGAGACATTTATACGATTACCTGGGGAGATCAAACGACATCCACCTACACCCTTTGTGAGATTATTGCCGATGGCGGTAAGGTTACACATGCTTATACCCGATCCTCTTGCGGAAGTGTTTCCACCTCCAGTGCGGGCACAATCTACAACGCTTTTGATGTATCTATTAATGTATCGAATGCATTCTGTACCACCATGGGCACGCCTGTTTCTTCTTCGGCTAAAGTGGTGGTAAAACCGATAAATTCGTTTGCCTTTAATACCCCCGGGTGTACAAATGCCAACATCACCTTTGTGAACACCTCTATTCTGGGCGAAAATCCGAACACCAATACCGCAGCCTGTACACCCAATAACGTAACCTATAACTGGTATGTTGATGGGGTGATTAAAGAAGTTGATAAACCAAAATCATACAATTTTGTATACAAGTTTCCAAGCCATGGAGAATATACTATCCGCCTAGAATCTAAAAACATTACAGGCGAGTGTGATGCCGATCCCGTAGAAATGAAAATCTGTATCCAGGATCCGCCCAAACCCGATTTTAGTTTACCTTCAACAACCATTTGTGCCGGAACAACATTAAAAGCGACCGATCTTTCTGTTTTAGATAATATCTGCAATGCAGCCAATAACTATTCATGGTCAGTTACACCTGCTGTGGCTTTTACAGGTGGTACAAATGCAGCAAGCAAAGAACCGGAGTTCAATTTTACCAGTCCGGGCACCTATACCATCACTTTAAGCATCAGTACGCCGTCGTGTGGAGTAATTACCAGCTTACCACAAACTGTTGTGGTTAATGCGAATCCCGTAGCTACACTATCGCCCGATATTACGTTGTGTAACCTGGCCACTTACGATTTTAACAATACCACAACAGGGCCAACCAAAACATTAATTACCGGCACTACAAAAGATTTACCAGACAGTTATACCTGGACAGTTGTTCCATCAGGCACAGGAACTTATAGTTTTACCGGAGGTACAACCGCCAATTCTAAATATCCATCCATCAAGTTTGATAGTTATGATACCTATACCGTAACGGTTGTGCACAAAAACAATTGCGGTACCGCAAGCGATACCCAAATCCTAACCTTCAGTACTGCACCGGTGATTAGCGCTGGACCTGATCAAAACATTTGTTTTAACGACCCGGGCTTTACGCTTAGCGGAACCATAACCGGCGCTACTGCCACACAAGCCTGGATTGGCGGACTGGGAACCTTTACCCCCAGCAGAAACGATTTGAATGCGACTTACACGCCAACCGCAGCTGAAAAAGCAGCGGGTACGGTGACCTTACGATTAAGGGTTACCACCGCACTGGCGGCACCCTGCAACCAGATTGACGACGATATTATTCTTAAAATAAAACCCAATATCAGTTTAACGAGCGCAGCAGCTAAAACCATCTGTACGGGTAATAATGTTGCCTATACACCTGCTTCTGCGGTCGCGGGTGTAACCTACACCTGGACCGCTACCGGAACCGCGTCAGCAACTGGCTATACTGCCAGCGGAAGCGGAGCCATTAACGATATCCTTAGCAATACCGATCCAAGTGCCGACGCAAACGTAACTTATATCATCACTCCTCATTTCGATGGCTGCGATGGAACGCCCTTTAATTTGGTGGTGACCATTAAACCCAATCCTATTGTAACACCTACTGCCGCCAATGCAAGCATCTGTAATGCCACTTCATCGGCCATTACCTTAACAGCAAACCTAACGGGTGTAAATTATACTTATACCAGTGCGATCACCGGAGCAATAACCGGAAACAGCAATAGAGCAATCCCATCTGCAGGAACACAAATTAACGATATCTTAACCAATACAGGCACCACTGCAGGTACGGTAACTTATACCATTACACCTGTCTCTACAAATGGCTGCCCTGGCACACCAGGCAGCATTACCATTACGGTTTTGCCAGGTGCAACACTGCCAAATGCCGGGCCGGATGAAGCCATTTGTAACGCAAGCGCTTACACCTTAAAAGGAAATATACCAGTAGTTGGCACAGGCAAATGGACAATCGTTACAGCACCTACGGCCATAACTTTTGCTGATGATACGCAGGGCAATACAACAATCACTGGTCTGCAGGCGGGGAATAGCTATACTTTAAGGTGGACCATAAGCGACACCAACTGCGCTACTTCGGGTGATGATGTCAGGATCACGGTTAACCCGCTCAGTGTTGGCGGCACAACCACAGGCGATGTGAGTGTATGTGCAGGTGCAAATGGCGGAAACATCAGTTTAAGCGGGCAGGTTGGAAATATTATCCGTTGGGAAAGATCTATCGATAACGGTACAAACTGGTCTACCCTTACCTCTACAGCAAATCCATATGTATTTTCAAACCTTACCATAACCACCCTGTACCGTGCGGTAATTCAAAGTGGTAGTTGTGCAGAGGCCCTATCAACCGTAACCACCATCACGGTAAATCCGGGCACTGTTGCGGCCAATGCAGGGGCAGATCAAAACCTTTGCAGTGGAAACGGTATTACTTTAAATGGCAATAATCCTTCGCCGAACAGTGGTGCGTGGACTTTAACTTCAGCACAAACCGGCATTACCATCACCGATCCTACGCTTTACAACACCACGGTTACTGGTCTGGTACCAGGACAAACTTACACTTTCCGGTGGACCATTTCTGGCTTCAATGGCTGTCCACCATCTGTAGATGATGTAACCGTCACCTATTATTCGCCTGTTACCAATAATATTACCGCATCAACAGCGCCGGTTTGTGCCGGACAAAGCATCAACATTACCGGCGATACCCCAACAGGCGGAACCGGAACTTTTGCCTATCAATGGCAGAGCAGTGCGGATGGAAATACCTGGAGCAATGTTCCTTCGGCCATTAATAAGGATTTAACCCTAATCGTAAACTCCTCAACTTATTTCAGAAGACTGGTAAACAGCACCATCTGCACTTCAATCAGTAATTCGCTACAGGTTATTGTTTTACCAGGCTTAACGAACAATGTTATTACAGCCGATCAAAACATCTGTATTGGTACATCGGCAGCAGCTTTAACCGGTACTACGCCAAGTGGTGGCAGCGGAACTTATGTGTATCAATGGCAATCGAGCTTAAACGGAACAGCCTGGAGCGATGTGCTGGGGGCAAATGGTGTAAACTTTACGCCTCCGACACCAACTGTAAGCATTTATTACCGCCGATCGTTAAGCAGCGGAGCTTGCAGCAACAACTTAAGCAACCAGGTTAAGATAACAGTTAATCCACATGCTAAGGCAGAAATTACCTATAATAAAAATGTTGGCTGTGCCCCTTTTATTCTAGATGCAAACAATATTGCCGCAACTTTATATCCCGATAGGAACAGTATTTATACCTGGTTTGCCAACAATGTACAGATCGGCGTAGGACCAACATTTCCGGGTTATACCATCATGAATGGAAATGAAAGCGTAACCATAAAACTGATTGTTACAAGTAGTTTGGGCTGTAATACGGATGAAAAAAGTGAGGTATTTAGCACGCTTCCCGTAGTTACGCCTTCTTTTACTCCAAGTATATCTGAAGGTTGCGGCCCACTTAATGTTACTTTTACAAATACCACGACCCCACTTACCGGCGCAGCATTTAAATGGATTTTTGGCAATGGACAAACATCAACTTTAGCCCAACCACCAGCTCAAACTTTTTTGGCAGACCCAACCGGAAAAGACATTGTTTATGAAGTTACCCTAGAAACCACCACACCATGTGGTCCTCCAATTATAAAAAACGCAAAAGTTATCGTGCATGCAGAACCTGTTTCTATGTTTTCGCCCGATAAAACAACAGGATGTTCTAATCTGCTTGTAAACTTTAGCAATACTTCTCCAGAAAGTGTGGGCACAACCTATACCTACGATTTTGGTGATGGCACTACCCCAGAACCCTATCCAGATAGAAGAACGGTAAGCCATACCTTTAAAACGCTTATCGTTAAGGATTTTATAGTAACGATGACTGCAAAAAATGCTTGCGGAATAAGCACTTCTAATAGCACTATTGTAGTTTCACCAAACAATGTTATTGCAGAACTGGTGGTAAATGGAAATGAGAAAAAAGGCTGCGCCCCTTTCCTTGTTAATTTTGTAAACAATACCAGTGGAGCGAGCAGATTTCTTTACACTTTTACCAATGAAGATACCGGTGAAATCAATACCGCATTCTCCAGCTCTACAGGTGTTTATCCGTACACCTTTACCAAACCTGGAAAATATACCATCAGGTTAGACGCGGAAAACGACTGTTCACATAGTTTCACGACAGAAACTGTTACCATCTTAGCTCAGCCAACAGTAGGCTTTACTGCAGATAAAACCTCTGGCTGCAGCAATCTAGCAGTTAAGTTTAAAAACACCAGTGTTGGTGCAGTAGGCTATCTATGGGATTTTGGCGATGGTTCTCCAACCTCAACTGAGTTTGAGCCACAGCATACTTACACCGGATCAGATGTAAGTTATACTGTAACCTTAACAGCAATCAATGCATTGGGTTGTTCTAACCCTACAACAAAAACCGATTTTATCCACATTGTTGCGCCACCAGTGGCCACATTCACCGTTAGCCCCGGGAATGAATTATCCATTCCCAACTATTCATTTGCCTTTAAAGATATCAGTACCAATGCCGTAAGCTGGGAATGGACTTTTAGTGATGGATCGGGATCAACCCTACAAAACCCAAACCACACCTATGCCAACGAAGGCACTTATAATGTAACGCTAAAAGTGCTGAACAAAGAAGGTTGTTCTTCGAGCACTTTCCAATCAGTAAGGATTATCGGCGTACCGGGCTACTTAAACATCCCCAATTCATTTATGCCTGCAAGTGCGAAGAACGAAATCAAAGTTTTTAAAGCAAAAGGCCGTGGCATTAAAGAATGGCAGATGTCTGTTTTTAACAAATGGGGGCAATTACTTTGGGAAACCACCAAACTCGACGATGGCGCACCGCTGGAGGGCTGGGACGGTACTTATAAAGGACAGGAACAACCACAAGGTGTTTATTACTGGAAAGTAGATATAAAATTTATTAATGGCAGCGATTGGAAAGGAATGACTTACGATTCATCTCCTCCAAGGAAAACGGGTGTAATATATTTAATAAGATGATGAGGAGAGGGATAATATTATTTTGGTTTGTGTTAGTGCTGCCTTTAATCGTTTCAGCGCAGGATCACATTTATTCGCAGTTTTACAATGCCCCTGTTTATTTAAATCCGGCTTTAACAGGTCAGTTTGAGGGCGACATTAGGTTTAATGCCTTATACCGAAACCAATGGACGGGTTTAGCCAGCGATTTTTCCTACATGAGTGCTTCTGGTGATTTAAACCTTCACCAGTTTAACAGTGGTATCGGTTTAATTTTTAACCGCAGCAGCGAGGGTACGGCCTACCTGGTAAAGAATAACATCGCGCTGAGTTATGCTTATATTATCGGGGGTGATGATTTTGCACTCTCCTTTGGATTACAGGGTGGCATCACCAATCAGAAATTAAACTGGGATAAACTTGTTTTTGGCGATCAGATCGATATCAATACCGGTTATATTCCGGGCAGTATTTCTGGCGCCGAGCGGCCAAGCGTTGATAGCCGTTTTTATTTTGACGCCAATACAGGAGCCAATCTCGTTTATAAAAAATTTATGATGGGGCTTGCTGTCCATCACCTTAACCGTCCTGACGAATCGCTCTCCGGTTTCCAGGCGAAATTACCGATGCGCATATCGGGGAATTTAAGTTATAAACTCACCCTGATCCCTGACCAGTATGATCGGGATGGAAGTTACCTGATCCCTTCCATTGTTGCCTACAAACAGGGCAATGTAAAATCATTCAGCGTCGGCACACAGTATAAATACGCCGGAATAAATGCAGGCATATGGTACCGAAATGATGGCAATTCGAACGGGAATGATGCCATTGTATTTTCTGTAATCTTCGATATATTTAACCGCAGAACAAACGGCGAGAAATTCAGGTTAGGCATCAGTCATGATGCCACAACATCTAAAATCAACTACACCAATACCGGCGGAACATCCGAAATTGGTGTGGGTTACGAAAAATATTTTCCAAATAGTTCAAATGGTGGCCGGGCAAATGGCCTAAGATGTTATGATTTTTATTAATTTGCCTGTGATAATTCAAGGCGATGAACGAAATCATAGACCAAAACCATTTCATTACACAGAGTGAAATCAATAAATTTTTATTGGCTACCCTACTTTGTGGCATCATTGGTGCCGAACGCGAGTACAGAAGTAAATCTGCCGGACTTAAAACCATGATGATGATTGGTTTGGGTGCTACCCTGTTTACCATCCTGTCCATCAAAATCGGACCAACCAGTCAGGATCGTATTGCCTCGAACATTGTTACCGGAATAGGTTTTTTAGGTGCCGGGGTAATTTTTAAAGAAGAAAACCGCGTTAAAGGGCTTACCACTGCCTGCATTATCTGGATTGTTGCCGCCATCGGAATGGCTGTAGGCTCAGGTTATTACGAACAGGCAATAGGCGTTACCATTGTGGTTTTACTGGCGCTGATTATTTTTCCCTTTTTAGAAGAAATTGGCGACCGTCGTTTTACCAAAAGGGTTTACCGTATCGTTAAAAAACAGCATACACACGGCAATTTAGAAAGCTATGAGGAGGTTTTCCGCGAAAGCAAACTTAAACCCCAACGTGGGAAACACCAACTGGTGGATAATATCATCACCGGAAACTGGACAGCTACAGGTACCCCGCAAAACCATCAGAAATTTGTGGAGCGGATGCTTAAAGATGATGATATTATAGAGTTTGATTTTTAACCGTAGCAAACAAATCTACTTTCTGTTGCTGTAGTGCTACTTTTTTCTCTTCAATCACAATCGTGTTTGACCAGTTGTCGTGCCATGGTGCACAAGGGCGGCCCAATGCACTAAAGGCGATGAAAGGGATGGCCCTTACTATATTCCGTATAAATGCCTTTTGAAGAGTGATGTCATTACCATTTGCATCTACTGCCCTTGTTCCTGTAATTAATTTTCCTAATGATCTTCCATTAAACATGGCCTCCGTCATAAACATCACAAGGCCATAAATCAACAGGAAAATCAAGCGGATTGATAATTCATCAAAACCATTTAAAAGTTCTGGACTGATAAACCTTAGCGTGATGGCAACACCAAAGGCGATGATATAGCAAACAACTAAATCGATAAGGTAATTGGCAAATCTCTTGACTGTAGTTGCACGGCAGTCATCCAAATTAATGGTTTGGTAATACTTATTGAAATTCATTATGAGCGTTGATATCAGATATTTCTAAGGTAAAATATTTTCATCTTCGGCCAAAATTAATTCATCCAAAATCATAAAACAATCATAGCTTTGTATAACTATATTCATAATGATCAAGGAACAGATTTCAGTTTTCGATATTTTTAAAATAGGCATAGGCCCATCCAGCTCACATACCTTAGGTCCATGGCGGGCTGCACAACAGTTTACAGCTTCGCTTGCTCAAAACCATTTGATTGATGAAATTGAAGGGATAAAAATATTGCTTTATGGTTCACTTGCCAAAACAGGTAAAGGCCACGGAACTGATGTCGCTATCCTACTCGGTTTAACAGGTGCCGATCCGGTAACTTTTGATGTGGATGCCGTTACACCTACTTTCGAAAGCATCCAAAGAGATCAGAAATTAAATCTTGCTGGTCATTTAATCATTGATTTTGATTACGATAATGACCTACTTTTTCTTTTTGCCGAAAGTTTGCCCTTCCACCCAAATGCGGTTACTTTTCAGGCATTTTTAAAGGGCGGAAAAGCATTTTCAGAAACCTACTACTCTATTGGTGGTGGTTTTGTGGTTAAAGAAGGAGAAGACAACAGTAAAAAACCACAGGTAGACCTTCCTTTTCCTGTAGAAAAAGCAAAAGACCTTTTACACTGGTGTTTATCTACCGGCTTAAAGGTGAGCGAAATCGTAATGGAAAATGAATTGGCCTGGCGTACTGAAGCGGAGACCAAAAAAGGCATCTTACAACATTTTGCGGTAATGAGCGATTGTATTTATCGCGGATGTCATACCACAGGTTTTTTACCCGGCGGGTTAAATGTGGCGCGAAGGGCATTTCCGCTAAATAAACGATTAATTGGCAAAAGTGAATATTCAGATTACAATAGCTGGGTAGAAGCCATTAGAAAAGGTGGAAATGGTTTTAATTATACTTTAGACTGGGTAAGCTGTTTTGCACTAGCCGTTAACGAAGAAAATGCATCATTTGGTCGCGTGGTAACCGCCCCTACCAATGGTGCTGCGGGAGTAATTCCAGCCGTACTACAATATTTTATTACCTTTTGCGATGGTTACAGCGAAGAAAAAATCATGCAGTTTATTGCCTGCGCTTCAGAAATAGGCAGTATTTTCAAAAAAGGAGCAACAATTTCAGCTGCTATGGGCGGCTGTCAGGCCGAAATTGGCGTTTCCTCAGCCATGGCTGCGGCAGCGCTGACAGAGTGTTTGGGCGGTTCGCAAAGGCAGGTTTTAATGGCAGCAGAAATTGCCATGGAACATCACCTGGGCCTCACCTGCGATCCGATTGGAGGCCTGGTACAGATCCCTTGTATCGAAAGAAACACCATGGGCGCCATTAAAGCCATCACCGCTAGTCAGCTCGCCCTGCAAAGCAATCCCGATAAGGCAAAAGTAAGCTTAGATGCAGTGGTAAATACCATGTGGGAAACCGCCCTCGATATGAATGCCAAATACAAAGAAACATCTGATGGAGGCTTGGCAACCAATATTCCAATCAGTTTGCCAGAATGTTAATTCAACATTGTTGCAATAAAATGATAAATGTTATCGATTTATTACAAACTTTCTGGTGTCAAATGAACAAGTATTTTTACATTCGCTGAATTATTAATTATTCATAAAAAAATGATCAACTACACAAAAATCAGTGTGATTGGTTTGGCTTTGTCGTTATCTATATCCGCGACTTATGCTCAAGACAATCTCGTTAATTCTTTAAAAAACAACCAAAGCGAAAACAGTGCTGCTTCTTTTAAGTTCACCGAAGTGATTAACCTGGCCAATACACCAGTTCAAAACCAGGGTTCTTCAGGTACTTGCTGGAGTTATTCTACCAACTCATTTTTAGAATCAGAAATGATTAAAGCGGGGAAACAACCCGTAACCTTATCTCAACTTTTTTCGGCCCGCAATGCTTATGTAGAAAAAGGTAAAAATTACGTGCGTATGCATGGTGCAGTTTCATTAGGCGATGGTGGTGCTTTGCACGATGTAATCAACATGTACAGAAAATATGGTGCGGTTCCACAGGAAGTATACACCGGATTAAATTACGGCACTAAAATTAATAAAACTGCAGAACTTGGCGATATCGAAAAAGGTGTTTTAGAAGCTGTTGTAAAGAATGCAAATGGCGAGTTAACGCCAAACTGGTTAAAAGCTTATACCGGTGTAATTGACGCTTATTTAGGCGCTGTACCCGAAAACTTTACCTACAATGGCAAAAAATACACACCAAAAACTTTTGCTCAGGAAGTGGTAGGTTTAAATGCCGACAACTATGTAGAACTTTCATCGTTTAATGATCATCCTTTCTATAGTAAATTTACTTTGTTAGTGCCTGATAACTGGTCTTTTGATCAGGTTTATAATGTTAAAGTGAATGAGTTAACCGACATTATTGATAACGCTTTAAAAGGTGGTTATACTGTTGCCTGGGCTACAGATGTAAGCGAAAAAAACTTCAGCTGGAAAAACGGTGTGGCTTTTGTTCCGCAAACACCTTTCGCTGATATGACAGCTAAACAAAAAGCAGATATGTTTAACGGCCCGCAGCCAGAGATGGAAATTACCCAGGAGAACCGTCAGCTTGCTTTCGACAACTATCAAACTACTGATGATCATGGGATGCACATTGTGGGTTTAGCCAAAGATCAAACCGGTAAAGAATATTATATCGTTAAAAACTCCTGGGGAGCAAGCAACGATTATAAAGGATATTTATACGTAACGAAAAACTATGTAAAATATAAAACAACCGCAATATTATTAAACAAAGCAGGGATTCCAGCTGCAATTTCTAAAAAATTAGCGTTGTAATTAAACCTAAATTATTCAGGAAGCCGCAGAAGAAATTTTGCGGCTTTTTTGTTGGGTTTAACCGCAAAGAACACGAAGGTTTTCGCAAGACCTAATGGTCGTCACCCTGACCTGTAGCGCAGCGGAAAGCTACGCAGTAACCCGAGCTTTAAGCGAGCTCACCGAAGGTAATTTATTTCAGGGCCTATCCTAGCAAGAAAGATACTGAAACGAGTTCAGCATGACGATCGTGGTAAGAAATTGTGTTAAAATTGATCACGGGGGGTAAATGTTAATCAAACTAAGCGCATAAGACTTCCTCTGCGCTCGCGTACTTTGTGGTTAAAAACGGGATAAATTAAACTAAACCCGAGTAGGTCAATACCAGCCACCATAAACCCGTGGTCATAAAAGACAATAAAATCCCGATCCCAACAACCAGATTAGAAAGCTTAGGGTTAAGATTATACTGATCGGCTACCACACCTGCAGTTAATAGCGTTGGCATAGCCATTTCGAAAATGGTTATTTTGGTTATCATGCCATTCATACCTAAAACAAGTGCCAGAAGCAAAACAACCAGTGGCGCTAATATCAGTTTGTATAATAAAGCAAAACTGATGTGTTTTAGTTCACTGAACCAACCGCCAAATTTTAGCTGTAAACCGATTGAAAACAGCGCCAGCGGCCCAACCGTACCAGCCAGTTTCTCGAATAACGGATCAAGTGAAGAAAGATTAATAAAATGTGGGAGGCTTAGCGCCAAAACGCAACCAATAAGCGGCGGAAAGGTTAATACTTTTTTCAGCACCAGTTTCGGGCTTAACTTTTGATGCTGTGATGAGCGGATGGCTACAATAATGCCAATGGTAGACAAAAGCGTAAAGGTAACCTGATCGCAGATTATGGCTACAGCCAGTTCTTTTTCACTAAAATAGGCCACAATTAACGGGAAACCTACAAATGAAGTATTACTTAAAGAACTGGTTAGTTTTAAGCCGCCTGAAGTGGCTTTACTCATATTCTGGATGCGGCTATAAAGCGTGATAAACAACCAGCCAAATAGCCAGATACAAATTGGTGCCAGTGCTGGAAACAATAGGTCTTTAGTCCAGGTAATATGTGGCAGATATTTAAACGAAACTGCTGGCAGCGCAATGTAGATAATCCAAGCGTTAATGCCTTTGTGTGCATCTTTGGGAAGCGATTTACTTTTTCTGAAAAGAATCCCCGCCACAATGCATAAACCGATAAGAATGAAGTTTGCCATTTGAATAGCTCGGAATTAATCTAAAAACTTGAACTCGATAAATGTTCGTTAAACATCACAAAGCAAAAATCAATGATGGAGCACAGGTTAAAAGCAAATGGATGAATCTCCTATCGCTAGATCAATCATCCATATTACATTTTACATTTTTAAGCAGAAGGTTTTGGTTTTTTCTTTTTGTGCCAAACCTTTTTCTTGCCTTTATGCTGCGGTTTTTTTTCCTCCACATGTGTAATTTCCATTGCAGCTATACTTTCTGGCAATGGCATCCGGGGAACTTCCTTCTCAATTAACTTTTCAATGTTATCGAATTTACGTTTATCTCTTCCGTTAACCAATGTAATAGCTGTTCCTTTGGTTGCAGCTCTTGCGGTACGACCAATCCTGTGTACATAATCGGCCGGATCGCCGGGAACATCATAATTGATGACCAGGTCGATTCCCTCTACATCGATTCCGCGGGATAATACATCCGTTCCAATTAAAATTGGCAACCTGCGGTTTTTAAAAGCCAGTAAAATATCTTCGCGTTCTTTCTGCCCCAAATCGGAGTGAAAAGCTTCGGCTTTGATGCCTAATCCTTTAAAAGTTTTAAATAAAGCTTTTACTTTATCCTTGGTCGAAACAAAAATAATGCTGCTTTTATATTGTCCGCTTTTAAAAATATCGGTTAATAAAGCCTGTTTCTGCTGATCATGAATATTATAGGCCTGTTGATCTATTCCTTCAGCAGGTTTAGCAATTGAAATGGTAATCTGCTTCGGTTCGTGCAAAATCTTGCCCGCCATAGTCCTTATTTTCGGTGCCATTGTAGCGGAGAATAAAAGCGTTTGCCTTTTCTTTGGCAGGTAGCTAATAATGCGGATAATATCGTCGTAAAAACCCATATCCAACATCCTATCGGCTTCATCTAAAATCAAATGCTGCAAATGTTCCAGTTTTAGCACGCCTGAAGATAAATGTGCCATTAGCCTGCCCGGAGTAGCAATAATAATATCTACGCCTTCGCGCATAGAACGTTTTTGCTGTTCATAGGCAATACCATCTCCGCCGCCGTAAACTGCTAATGAACTGATATTGGTAAAATAAGCCAGCGCCTCTACCTGTAAATCAATCTGTTGCGCAAGCTCACGTGTTGGAGCCAGGATCAAGGTATTGTTATGTCTGTCAGCCGCTTTGCTAATTTTATCCATTACGGGTAATAAATAGCTGGCTGTTTTTCCGGTACCGGTTTGCGCGCAGGCAATCAGATCATGATTATCTAAAATTACCGGGATGGCTTGTTCTTGTATTGGAGTAGCGCTTTTATACCCCATGGCCATTAAACCTTCGTATAAATCGGGGTTAAAATTAAAGTCGTTAAAATTCAATCTATTGTGTTTATGTCTTTTAGCAAAAGTACCTTAAAATACCGCTAATAGCAAACTGCATTTCAATATCCCTTTGCCTGGTAATATGAAAAGCAATATCGAATGTATTCCTGCCTGTTGAAATTAAATAAAATAGCCCCAACTGCTTTAAAACAATCGGGGCCTGGAAATTATAATAGACGAAACTTAGTCTACCAGAATATCTTTCTCTGGTGTATTCGTTTCAGGGTTTTTAGGTAGTGTAACCTTCAAAATTCCATCAGCATAACTGGCTGAAATATTTTCTGCTAAAACCTTTCCGTTTAAGCCAAAAGCCCTTTCGAAAGTGCCGTTGCTATATTCTCTACGGCTATACTTTTTAGCTGAATCGGCTTCTTCTTTCGCTTGGTAAGAAACGGTTAATACATCGTCTTTGGTAGTCACTTTTAAGTTCTCTTTAACCAAAGCCGGTGCAAAAAGCTCAATAATAAAGCTGCTTTCTGTTTCTTCTATGTTTACAGGCACTTTTCTAAAGCCCTGGTTAAACATACCGTGTTTATGGTGACCGAAAGGACCACCAAAGTGTCTTCCAAATCTTCCCTCTCCTGCGCCGAAGCGACCATGCATCTTGCCCGAATGGCATCTATGTTCGTTGTACATTTTATTTAATTTTAATTGTTATTTTATTTTATTAATTCATCGGCTTAAGCCAATATTAGTTGTAAACTGCCTGCTCCGTTTTAGGGATACCCAACAGCTGCGTGATGATATTTGCGTAGGGATATGCCGGCGAGAAAACGGCATAGTCAAATTTTAAACCCCTTATCTGAACCAAAATATCATCGATAAATTTCATGGGCTCAAGAAGTGCGCTGATCAATCCCGATTTAGGTTTCTCTTCTTCATCAATAGCCTTTTTCCCCTGAAAAATATTCAGTTCTTTGTTGTAGGCTTTAAAGTCTGCACCAATTTGTTCTATAGGGGCTTTAAACTCATCCGAGCTAAAGAAAGTTACCTTCTCCCCCCGGGTAATCAGTTCGTTTGCCATGCCCAAAATCGGTTTGACATCAGACTGAGATGGATCGCTTAAAAAAAGTACCTGTGACATAACGCTATCTTTTTAATGGATTTATACTGTCAACAGGTGTAATCATGGTATCGTCCATTTTTCTGCTGTGGTGACTGTAATTATGGTTTCTATGATGTTCTTGCTGGCAATCATCATGATAATGCCTGTTTTTAAAATCTAACCGATCGCGGTATCCATTCTGAACGGCCAGTACATTTAAGCTGTAAAAAGTTCCTGCGGCAACAGCCAGTGCCAGTAATATTCTAAATGTTCTCATGGCGCTTAATCATTTATGTTAATATTGTTAACTGTTCCATTGCCTTGTACGGTTGGTCTGTACCATTGGTTATCAATCGGTACAATAGGGTTATAATAATTTTCGAAGCCGTTAAAGCGGTTATGGAAATAATGGCGTCTCCCGCCGATAAAAATCCTGAACATTAAACCGATCAGCATGATGGCCAATATAAATTTGAATACAAATGGTATGAAGAAAGCGACTGTACCAAGTACAATCCCGAATCCTATGGTTTTTAATATTTTTTTCATTCCTTATAATTTTAAAGCATGGTAATCAATTCACCGTAAATGAGTTGAGTTACCAACACTGTTGTTTTTGTTATTTATATAGGAAGACGGCGAACCTTTATTTTTACTTTAAATTATTTTGATTTTTTTATTGACTAAAGAATTTTGTCATCCTGAATGCAATGAAGGATCTTTTAGTCGTTACCCTTTCGGTCGGTGAGACACCAACCGATAGAATAAATAATGTTAGCCTACCAGGAGTCGTCATTCCCAACTCGATTGGGAATCGTAATGCAAGCGCTTTAAGATTCCCGCCTGCGCGGGAAAGACGGACCACTCTACTAAAAATCTATCTTGATAGATCTCTCCACTCCGCGTTGCTGCGGTCGAGATGACGATTCGCGGAGAGGCTTGCACGATGTTCAGAATAACGGAGAAATAGATAAAACAAAAAAGCTCCGAATTTCTTCGGAGCCTTTGCCTATTCCTTATTTCGGTGGTGGCCCCATCCGCCACATCTCCGTTTATATTCTTCTTTAAATTTTGCCCGCTCCTCTTCGTTCATCGAATCCCATTTGGCCCGCATTCCCCGGGCACGCTCACGGAAACCGCCGCCACCATGCCCTCCTTTATTGAAATTTCCGAACAATATTCTGCAAAGCACGAGCAAACCAAGGGCCTGCCAATAATTAAGCCGCCCTGCATGGGCTACTTCCGGCAAAATCCAGTTCCATAAAGACATAACTACGTAACCCAGTACCGCTGCAATAAGCACCGCTACAGGGAAAAAGAACATGAATTTCTTACCGCGATTAAAATTTCTATTCATCATGTCTGTAAATTTAATAGTTAATAAATTCCTGATATAAATTTTGTAAGCGGTTACGCAAATGTTTTACCGCATAACCTTTTCTTGATATTAATGTTTTGATATTCTCTCCGCTCTCATCTGCCAGCTCCTGAAAGGTACGTTCTTCGAGTTCGTTCTGAACAAATACATAACGTTGATTTTCGGGCAGCTCCTCAAGCGCCAAGAACAATTGATCCCAGAATAGTTTCTTTAAACTCTCTTCTTCGGGTGAGTAAGCCTCAGCTAGTAAAATTTCTTTAAAATTGATTTCACCATCCTCCCCTTCGAAAGTAAAATCTTCTAACGATTCTTCTTTTTGTTTGCGGTATTTATCGGTGATCTTATTTCTGGCCACCCGATATAACCAGCCACTGATCTGCTCGATGGCACCTGCTTCGGGTTGGTTGCTGAGCTGAAACCAAACATCCTGTAAAATATCTTCTGCATCCTCATCCGTATTCACCCTTCCACGGATGAAACTGAATAAGCGTTTACCATAATTGGCAACCGTTGAAATGATATTTTGAGGTTCGTTTGTTGGCACTAAATTTTGCTTAATAACCCAGTAAACGGATGAAACTCAATATTACTTTAAATTTTCTTTACTTTTTTCATAAAATCGGCATTTTTGATCAAATCAACCTGATTTTTAGCGACTTACAATGGTTTTCTTTTGAGCAATCCTTCGTACAGTTTATGATAAGTTGGCGTAGCCATGCCAAGTTTTTCGGCTTCGCGTACGATGTAGCCTGTTAATGCTTCTACTTCTGTTTGCGGTTTTTGGTTGAGATAATCGCGGTGCATGGATGAAGTAACCTCATAGGGCATCGATTTCATCGTATTTAATGTTTTATCCGAAATGTCACCACTGATGCTTACGCCTTTAGCCAGGGCAAGGTTTTTCACTTCTTCAATTAACTTCATGACCGTTTGAAGATTTTCTTCCAGTACCTTTCCAATGGTGTTATCGAAATAAGAGGTGGAAGTGGCCGTAGGAGAAATAAATATAAATTTTTCCCAGATGGCGGTAGAGATTTTATCCGAAACCGTTACATCGATTCCGGCATCAAACATTAAATTTTTCAGCTGTAAAACCGCATCACTAAGTGGCCCATCCATCCCAAAAGACAGTTTTTGAATATTGCCGGAATTTTCGATGATGCCGGGTGATTTGATTTTGGAAACGATAAAAGCACAGCCTTTCAAAACATTTGCATGTGGCAGGGTTTCTAAAATTTGATCGCTTGCACTAACGCCATTTAAAAGTGGCAATAATACCGTTTTGCGGTTAATTAAGGGTTTTAACTTTTCGATGGTTTGTGTTAAATCGTAGCTTTTGCTGCAGATGATCACATAATCGGCCAGGCCAATCTTACCATAATCATCAGTAGCTAAAAATGGCTGAGTGATAAAACTTTCGTTGCCGTTTATTACCGTTAAACCCTTTTTTTGTATCTCATTTAAATGTTCGCCGCGGGCAACAAAAACAACTTCCACATCATTTGCACTGCTGTATTTCTTAGACAATAAACCTCCGAAATACCCACCCACGCCACCAATTCCTACAATAACAATTCTTGTTTTATTTGGCATGATCATGCGGATTATTTCAATGCACCCGTTGGATTGTTTCCTTTATCCACTATCGTTTTAACATTCCCGTTTAAATCAGCAACATATATTTTGCTCTGTGTGAAAGGTTTTTCAGCGCCGCTGTAAAAGATCCGGTCATCGGCAGTAAGAAAAACATAAGGAACATTTATACCTTTTGGCGAAATCCGCGTTACTTTTTTACTGGCCAGATCTAAAACATAAACGGCTTCACTCGGTCCTGTCAATCCGTCCAGAACATCGTTATTCCCTGCATTAAAAATCAGTTTGGCTCCATCTCTTGTATAAAAGAAACGATTACTACTTGCGATGGAAAATTCCTTCCCGATCAAATCGGCTATCGGTTTGGTATCGATTAACTTTCCTGTTAGATCAAAGGTGTACAGGTTATTAAGGTCCTGCCCGATGATTTCCTTTTCATTTTTCCAGGTTGGGGCATAAACATTTATTTTAGATGCACTATCGAGCATCACATATCCCGAGTTATCGGTTTTAATTACGCCTATCTTCCATAGGTTTTTACTGTTAAAAATATTGAAAGCGATCGCGCTTCCATCAGCCGACCACATGGCCTGATAATAATTATGGCTGTTTACCTGCAATTTGCCCTGGCTTTTGTTTTCCATATCGGCAATCCAAATTGACCTGTTCCCGGTAGAATCGCTCAGGGTATAGGCCAGTTTATTTCCATCCGGGGAAATCGCCGGATCGGTAGCGCCACCAAATGAAATCTGTTTCATCGTATCAATACTTGTGGCTACAATTTTATCTCCATCCTGATAAGCCAGCGCGAAATTTTTACTGCTTAACGAAACAGTATCTAAAACGGCTTTGGCATTTTCTTCGGTTTTGTTGCTATTGCAAGCAGTTAATACCATTGCAATACAAGCTAAAGCAAATGGTTTGTTGAACTTCATCATGTACAATTTTACAAATAGTTTTTGGCTCTGTTGTTCCGGATAAGCTCGGGAAGCTATATTTTACTTAATACAAACTTTCTAATTTCGGTGTGTGAGCACACAGACCGAGGCAATTGATTCTTTCCGCTACAGTTCGTGTCCTCCTGAGCCACAATTAAACAGATTAAATCTTTTTCTTATCCGCGTAACCAAATACCTTTTGCAATAATGTAGTGCTTCTTGAGCTCAGGTTACCCCTAATTTTGAGTTCTTCCTTAGCCACTTCAACAAATAAACCATCTATTGCTTTTTGCGTAACGTATTCCGTTAGGTTGGTATTTACGGGTTTTACCAAAGGCAAGCGGTTGTATTGTGTAGTTAAATCGCTGTAATACTTGGTGGCATTTACCTTATTCAGGCTGGTGGTTACAATCGGGCTAAATTTTTGCATCAATTGTGCGGTGGTTACCCTTTTAAAATATTCGGTAGCTGCATCTTTGTTTCCTAAAAGGATATTCGTTGCATCGGTTAAAGTCATTTGTTTAATGGCTGATATAAAAATAGGCTTCGCTTCGGTAGCCGCATCTTCAGCGGCACGGTTTAAACTTACAATCACATTATCGCAAAGTTTGTTCAAACCTATACTACGCAATGTTTTTTCAACTTTTTGTGCTTCCGGAGGCATCAGGATTTTAACAGCCAGGTTACCCAAAAAGCCATCTTTTAGCGAAAGCCTGTCAGCACCTGCAGAAACACCAATTTGTAGCGCTTCTTTAATGCCCTGTCCTATTTCAAAAGTAGAAGGTGTTCCGGTAGCTGCTGTTGTGGTGCCCTGTTTTTCGGTTATCTTTTTAAATATATCACTCAGCTTAATCTGTGCGCTAACATTTAGGCTTGCAAATACCAGCATGGCCAGTGATGCCGTTACAATATTGATCTTTTTCATTTCGTGTGTTTAATCATGCTTAGCAAAACAACTGCCATACTTTCCTTTTACCCTCAAAGATAAGTCTTTGGACACGGGAACACCATTTAAACCTTTCAAAAAATAGTCAACAACGTAAAATATTTAGGATCTTCTCTTCCTAAAAAATTAGTTTATGTCTCATCACTCAGAAATATTTTTTATACTTGAAAGATAATTCGAAATAGCTGCCATTTTTTGAGGTTTATAAAAAACACAGCTGGGAACACCCAGCAAGACGATGCCAAACTGATTGCTGAGTATAAAAATACCGGCGATTTGGACGCATTGGGTACGCTTTACAATAAATATATGCATTTGGTATTCGGGGTTTGCTTAAACTACTTTAAAGATGAAGAGCAAAGCAAGGATGCGGTAATGCAGATTTTTGAAGAACTGGTAACGAAGCTGAAAATATATGAGGTCCAGAATTTTAAAAGCTGGCTTCATGTTTTAACGCGGAACCATTGTTTAATGGCACTTCGGAAATCGGCAAAACAAAATAATGTCTCCATAGACGATACTTTTGTGGAAAACAGCGAGTTTGTGCATCTGGATATAGACAACACAAAAGAAACGCAGCTTACCATTATGGAAAAGTGTATGGAAACTTTGCCCGAAGAACAGCGAAAAAGCGTAGATTTATTTTATTTACAAGAAAAATGCTATAAAGAAGTAGCCGATATTACGGGCTACGATATGCTTAAAGTTAAGAGTTACATCCAAAACGGTAAGCGGAATTTAAAGATTTGTATAGAGAAAAACAGTAGTGAATAACGATTGGTTAGATATTGATGTTCTGGAAGATTACCTGGATGGTAAGCTTGATGCTAAAGCTATGCACTTTGTAGAAAGACAGGCTTTAGAGGATCCTTTTGTTGCCGAAGCCCTGGAGGGACTGAAACAATCGCCAAAACGCAAGCAAACACTGTCTATCTTACAAAAACAACTCTACGACCGTGTTGCTGAGAAACCTATAAAACGCAAGCTTTGGGGCATTACTACGCAAAGGTTAAGTATAGCGGCAACAGCAACGGTAGCCTTTATTGCAGTGAGCATTTTATTCTTTATGCGCGAAACCAACCGTCGAAACGCAGAAATTGCAGCGCACAAACAAGGCGGTGTAATGGTTCAGTTGGATAGCACAACAACAATTGCGGCTGCAAAACCAAAAGAAGATACCGTAGCACAAATTAGCACAAGAGCAGCATTAGTTGATAAAGCCATTACAGCAGCAAAAACAGGCGATTTAGCAAAAAACACGAAAACTAAACCCACTGTACAACCTGCCGAGCAACAAATTGCCGAAGCAAAAGCTGTTTCAGATTACAATCGGGCAAGATCGGCAAAAGCAGAAAGCCCTGGGGCTTATGCTTATAAAGCAAAAGCGGAACAAAGTGCACTAAATGAAGCCGTGGTGGCTGCAGCACCTGCTCCGGCATTAGCATCAAGTAAAATTGCATTTAGTGGCAATGTTGTAGACCAAAGTAATGGCCGACCTGTACAAGGGGCTGTTGTAAAATTAGCCGGCTCGAAAAATGTAACCGCTACAGATGCGAAAGGTTATTTTTATTTACCTGCCGACAGCAATGCAAAGGATAAGGATTTATTGATTAATGCCATTGGTTTTAAAGAATTGCCTGTAGCTGGCCTGCAAGATCCTAACGCAATTAAAAGTGCATTAAGCGGAAATAAATCGCTAAATGAAATTGCATTAATTACGGGCTCGAATGGGCACAAAAAAGAAAATATTGCTGCACCAAAAATTACATTACATGCAGAACAAAACCTGGATGGAAAATCGGCCGAAGATATTACGAAGCCTATTCCGGTTTCTACCATTAACTATGGCCAATATTTAGAGAACAACAATAAACTTTATAACCCTAAAGGCCCGGCACAATTTGTAATTTTAAGTTTCAAAGTTAAAAGTAACGGCCGGCCAGCCAATGTTAGCGTTATAAAATCGCTCAACAAAAAAGCCGATGCGGAAGCGAAACGGCTGATTCAGGAAGGTCCGGATTGGGTATTGCCTAAAAATGGAATTGATTCAGTTGAAATAAGCGTTAAGTTTTAAGTTTCAACCATTTATTACGTACTGAGGATAGGTGAAGTGCTCTGTTTTAATAATTAGGAAGCATTGACTCCGCTATTAGCGATCTTTTTAAGATTGCTTCGTCGTACCTCCTCGCAATGACGATTCTAGTAGCCGATCAACATATCATTCAGCGCACATCCCGATTTAGCAGCTGAATAGACCGCTTATAGTGTCCCTGGTATATTTACAGGTTTCATCAGGATAATGCGTAGCGGTACGCCCGCCAAGCCAAAGGTTTCCCGCTATTCTTTCCAATTCATTATAAAACCAAAAAGACCAAGGCGATTAGCTTTGGTCTCTTGAGTATATTAAAGGATTTTGTTTTTACTTTAAGTAGTAAATAGCTGCATAAATAATAGCAGCCAGTGTTGCCGATACCGGAATGGTTAAAATCCAGGCCCAGATTAAGTTGATGGTTACCCCCCAACGTACAGCCGAAACACTTTTTACCACACCCACACCCACAATCGAACCTGTAATGGTGTGCGTTGTAGAAACCGGAATACCGAAATGCTCTGTAATACCCAATGTTACTGCACCTGCACCTTCGGCAGCTACACCTTCCAGCGCGGTTACCTTGGTAATTTTCGATCCCATTGTTTTAACGATTTTCCAGCCACCACTCATGGTACCTAATGATATTGCCGAATAACAGGCAATGGGTACCCATGCCGGCATGGCGTCGAAATTAGGAATCACTTTAGAGGCGATTAAAGCTGTAGCGATAATACCCATTACTTTTTGTGCATCGTTACCGCCATGAAAGAAACTCAGTGCTGCAGAAGATAACAACTGCAGGCGTTTAAACCATTTCTCAGCCGTTGCCGGCTTAGCATAACGACAGATATTGATAATGATCAGTGTTAATACAACTGAAATCACCATACCGATTATCGGTGCCAATACAATGAAAGAAACAATTTTTATTACATAACCCATGTTTACAGCATCAAGCGGACTAGCGCCTGTAAGTAAAGCATGTGTCATGCCCGCACCGGCAAAACCACCAATTAAGGTATGCGATGAACTTGAAGGGATACCATACCACCAGGTTAAAAGGTTCCAGATAATTGCAGCAACTAAACCTGCAAGGATAACTTCAAGTGTGATATAATTTTCGATTACCGTTTTAGCAACTGTATTTGCCACTTTGTGGTCGGTAAAATAAAAGTAAGCAGCGAAATTGAACAACGCAGCCCACAAAACCGCCTGAAAAGGCGTAAGAACTTTTGTAGAAACAACTGTTGCAATCGAGTTAGCGGCATCGTGAAAGCCGTTAATGTAATCGAAAGCAATAGCCAGAATTACAACAACAACCAATAAGGTAGTTACCATGTTTGTTTTTTATTAAGCGTTTTTAACCAAGATAGTTTCAAGCACATTCGCCACATCCTCACACTTATCTGTCGCTTTTTCTATCGTTTGTAAAACCTCTTTTTGTTTAATTAATTCAATCGCATTGGTTTCGTATTCGAATAAACGGGCTACCGCTAATGTAAATACATAATCAGCCTGGTTTTCGCCGCTGTTAATACGGATACAAGCATCGGCAATTACGCGGATGTTTTTGAAACTGCGTAATTCTTTAATTGCTTTATCAATGTCAGTACACATCTCTACCAAAAGCTCGGCAATTTTAACAATTGGCTCGTTAATGGTATTCATGTTATACATCTGCATGCGGTTTGCAGTACCATAAATATAATCGGCAACATCATCAACGGCAGTAGCCAATGCATGGATGTCTTCTCTATCAAATGGCGTAATAAAGTTCCTGCTTAGTTCAAGAAAAATTGAATGGGTAATATCATCACCTACATGCTCCAGGCGCTCAATTTCTTTAAAAATTGTTTTCCTGCTTTCAGCATCACCCGTGCTAACCATTTCTAAAAGGGTTTCTGCAATTTTTAATGCATTGCTACCGGCTTGTTCGAAAAGCGGATGAAACTTTTTGTCTTGAGGTGTAAAGAACTTAAAAATATTGTTCATGTTAATTTTTAATATGTTGCAAAGCTACAAGCCCAATGTTAAGTTAATGTTAATTTATTAATTATATTAACTAATTATTGCCTTATTTAATCAGGCTTGGCTTATTTCTATATTTTTAGGTGGCTGACAATGAAATAAATAGGGGTTTTAGAAAACTGCGTGAACAAGTACTTCGGTACCGATAGCCCCGCTAAACGCTTTATCCTGATGAAAAATCAGGATGCCCGCTAATATCGGGTTTAGCAACAGTGGTCAATGGCTTTTCGGAACCAAATCAGACGCCATATTTTTCGTGCGTTTTATGTTTCCCTGGCCAAAATTGAAGAATAATTATCAAGGCACCCAGGCTACCCGCCTTTTTGTAGCGTAAAAGCAAAGGTAGTGCCTATACCTGGTGTACTTCTTACCGAAATGGTTTGCTGGTGCGCTTCTAAAATGTGCTTCACAATGGCTAAGCCTAAACCTGTACCGCCAACTTCCCTCGCCCGGTGGGTATCGATGCGGTAAAAGCGCTCAAATAAACGCAGCAGGTGTTTTTCTTCAATGCCAATTCCATTATCGGTCACTTCTATCAAAACCTGATCGTGCAGTTCAAAAATCTTGATGGCCGTCTCTCCTCCGTCAATGCCGTACTTAATGCTGTTGACCATTAAGTTAATCAACACCTGCCTAATCTTTTCGCGATCGGCCGAAACCAAGGTAATGGCCGTATACTTATCTTTAAAAAAGAGTTTAATGTTTTTTGCTTCTGCGCGGTCTTCGAGGTTTTCCATGACCTCTTTCGCCAGCTGCACAAAATCGAATTTTTGGTAGTTAATAGGCGATTCGCCCGTTTCTAACTTCGAAATAACGTCTAAATCATTAATTAAATAACTCAGTCGCTCTACATTATTTTCTGCTTTTTTTAGGAATAAAACAGCCTGATCGGGATCATCTACCAAACAGTCCTGTAAAGTTTCGATATAACCCTGGATGGCAAAAAGCGGGGTTTTAAACTCATGCGAAACATTTGAAAGAAATTCTCTCCTAAACTGTTCCTGTTTTTTTAATAAATCTATTTCTTTTTTCTTTGCGCCCGCCCACTCCTTTACTTCCTGCTCTACATCATTAATCGGATCGGAACTCACATACTCGCCCAGTGCATCTTTTAAATCTTTACCTAATTTAAGGTTATGGATAAGCTTGTAGATGAGTTTAATTTTAGTGTAAATGTATTTTTCCAGCAAATAATAAAAAACCAAAAAACTACACAGAAACGATACACCAAAAGAAATAGCCATGTAATACAGACTATGCTGAAAATAAAAATTAACCATCCCGATGGAAAGACCAACGGCAAGAGCAGTAAATAGAACCAGCACACTTAATTTCATGTTGCAATTTAAAGCTTTTTATGTTAAATGTGTGTTAAGAGATCAAGGGGATTGATTCATTTAGTACGGAATGTTAAAACAAAGGAGGTTGTATCATAAGCTGTAATTCCATTCGAACTTGGCACGTTAAGCTTCGACGAATCGGGGCAAGTAATCGAAACGCTTTGCGAGGCATCTAAACAAGTCCTTCGACAGGCTATCCTTGACAGCGTCAAAAAAGATAGCGTCATCTCGACCGAAACGCAGTGGAGTGGAGAGATCTATCAAAGACAGATTTAGCTCCGCTGACCACTACATGGTTCTCGACTGCGTTGCACTCCGCCCGAAATGACAGTAGCTTATTGGAGTTAGATGCGGAGATTTTCCTTGTCATTTATATTGATTTTTGTAAATTGATGATACCGCATCATTAAAACACAAAAAAGCTTTCCCTTTTGAGGAAAGCTTTATAAAATACGGGTAAGTATTACTTATTTCTTTGTTGAATCAGCTTTAGCCGGAGTTGAAGCTGCAGGTTTAGTGCTGTTTAAATTTCCGCCAAGTGGAGATGGTGATGGTGTTTTATCTAAACGCTCCTGAATAGCTGAGTTTCCAACAGCTGCAGTACCACCACTGGTTTTAGCAATTGTAGTCACCGCAAGCGTTAAAACTACGATCAGGGTTAACAATACCCACGATCCTTTTTCTAAAACATCGCCGGTACGTTGTACACCAAACATGTTACTGGTGCCACCACCGGTAGCTAAACCTCCGCCTTTAGGGTTTTGTACTAAAACAAATAAGCCTAAGGCTACACACGCAATAATTAATAAAATGATTAAAAAGGTTACCATGGTAATATTATATTTTAAAATTTCTTTTCTATAGATTGGATAAGGTCGGCAAAGTAACGGCTTTTTTCCGGATATTTCAAACTTAATTTTTTATAAGTATCTATGGCTTTGTGATAAAGCATTTGCTCGATATAAATTTTAGCTAAAGTCTCCGAAACAAGGTCGTAATTGTCTTCTGCACTTTTCTTTGCCTTATTTTCATTATCTATCTGTTCGGGCTTTGGCGGCTTGATTGTTGGATCTTCTTTCAAAAATCGCTCAATAATTTCGGCGCCCTTTGCATCTTTAATTTCAGCAGAAGGATATTCGGCTAAATGATCAGCTACTTCGAAAGGGGTTTGAATGTGGAAGATGTGCTCCACATACTGTTGCTGAAACTCTGCTCTTTCTTGCTGCTGGTTATTTTGTGGCTGTGTTTTTACCTTAGCAGCGTTAGGATGCGCATAAGGCTGAAAAATCTGTTCGTGCTCTTTGCGGGTTTTAGCCAACCACCATAAAAATGTATACGGAAGTTTATCGTCGTTATATTGTGAAACAAAATTCCTTTCAGGTTCATCAGGAACTACGGTTTCAATTTCTGGTGCGGTGCTAACCACATCTGTGCTTAATTTCTGCTCAAAGGCAAAAAAATCGGTAGCGGCTACACTTTCAATAAAAGAATCATCATCTGCCGGCAAGTCCATTAAATGACTGTCAATACCCGGCAGGTTATCTGGCGTTTCTACATTCGTTGTTTGACTGGCAGGTGAAGGGGTATCTGCAGTAAATTCATTTATTTCTTCGAAAACTTCCTGTTCGTCTGGTATATGTTCAGTAAGCACGGTATTAATTTCAGCATCCTCTTCCTGCTTCGGCTCACGCACTGAAACCATATTTAATACATGGAACAATACGTGCCCCTGGCTATAAAGTGCCGCCTTTGGTACTGCTGATGCACTGGCCTTAGCCAACAATAAATGAATGGGCTGGGCATATGGAAATTGCTGCACCATTTCCTGCAACATGGATACATGCTCTGGTCCAACCTTTCCGGGTTGCGCAAGTAAATCTGCCAGTAGCTTTTTGTTATCCATTATCGAGGTTTGCCGCTAAGTTAAAAAAATGTAGACGGGTTTTGAAAATTTTGTCTTTTTAGAATCCTGCTTTATTTACCACTGCGCAAATGCACGGTTAAAAATATCTTCCGATAATTGTTTATTAATCGCTTCAATAGCCCCAGGCAGTAACGATTGGATTGGCGCCCCGTTGATCGGAAAATCGAAAAATTTAGTAAAGCTTTCTTCAAAACTTTCTTTTTCGTGCTCTTTTATATTATTCTTATACTTTACTGAAACGGTTATGGTTAATCTGTTTGCCCCTGAAGTAGGTGTAGCACTATTTTGAAGCGCAACTGGTTTAATTTCATAACCCGTTATTCTGCCCTCAAATGATGCATCGCCCTCACCTGTAGGAGAAATAATCAATTTCGTTTGCGTGCGGATCCGGGTTTTTAATGATTCCGTAATCTGATTACTTAACGTTGGTACAACCAATGGTGCATTATTTTCAAATACGCGAACAACCACCGTTTTTAATCCGGTTGTAGAGGCTCCGCTGAATTTGTAAGAACAAGCGTTTAATACCGAAGCCAGAAGGATTAAAGCAAATATTTTAATTTTCATAGATCATTATTGATGCTTAAAGCAATTGTACGTTAAATTATAAATTTAATTCTTTAATTTTTCGGTACAATGTTCTTTCAGAGATACCCAGTTCCTGTGCTGCAAATTTGCGTTTGCCCTTGTGTTTCTTTAGTGCTTTTTTAATCAGGTCAGATTCTTTATCCACTAACGACAAAGATTCTTCTACTTCTTCTGCCTCGTGGGCAAAATAATCAGTATTGCCATTGTTGTTGATGTTATTATTGCCTGGTGTAGGTTGCTGAATGGTAAAGGCATGTTCCTGTCCTGCCGGCAATTCTACATCGCGATACAGCTGATTGATATATTGTGGATTATCTGCCAGAACAGTCGCGGTATTTCCACCATGCTGAATAATTTCGGCAACTAATTTTTTAAGCTCAACCATATCTTTTTTCATATCGAAAAGTACCTTGTACAAAATATCTCTTTCTGTAAAATCTTCTTTCGACTGCGCATTAATCGTCATGGGCAGGTTACTTCCAGCCTCATTCGGGATATAATTTAAAATGGCCTGTCCGGTTACATTACGGTCTTTTTCCAACACACAGATTTGCTCGGCAATATTTTTTAACTGACGAACATTACCCGGCCAGCTGTAGTTGGTTAAAATCTGAATGGCATCTGGCTCCAGGTGTAATGCCGGACTACGGTATTTATCGCTGAAATCGGCAGAGAATTTTCTGAATAATAAATAAATATCTTCTTTACGCTCTTGCAAAGCCGGTATGCGCAATGGAACGGTATTTAACCTGTAATATAAATCTTCGCGGAATTTTCCGTTTTTAACGCGGTTATACACATCAACATTAGTTGCAGCAATAATGCGAACATCTGTTTTCTGCACTTTAGATGAGCCTACACGTAAGTATTCGCCACTTTCTAGAATACGCAGTAAACGTGCCTGTGTGCCTAAAGGCAGCTCAGCAACCTCATCTAAAAAAATGGTTCCGCCGTTGGCTACTTCAAAGTAACCTTTACGGGCTTCGTGTGCGCCTGTAAAAGATCCTTTCTCGTGACCAAACAATTCTGAATCAATGGTTCCTTCGGGAATGGCACCACAGTTTACGGCAATAAAAGCACCGTGTTTACGGGCACTCATTTGATGGATAATCTGTGAGAATACCTCTTTACCGCTACCACTTTCGCCTGTTATTAACACCGACATATCCGTTGGTGCTACCTGGCTTGCAATATCGATAGCACGGTTAAGCAATGGCGAATTGCCAATAATACCGAACCGTTGTTTAATATTTTGTGTATCCATTCTTTAGATTTGAGATTTGAGATATTAGACCTTAAGCCTCTTGCCTTATACCCTCTACCTTTTTTAAACTATTTTACCAATTAACGTAGCTGAAGTGCATTTTTCGATAAATACATTTGCATACTGGCCGGGTTTAACGCTTTCAATGGCTGGGAAAATGGCCATTGCGCCGCTATCTCCTCTTCCGCAATAATCCAGATCGGATTTTTTAGAAGTACCTTCAATCAAAACACGAACGGTTTTACCCACCCACTCTTGTAAACGCATTAACGAATGTGCCTGTTGCTTGGCTAAAATCTCCGCTAAACGGCGTTTTTTCACCTCTTCAGGAATATCATCTTCCAATTTACGCGCAGCTAAAGTTCCTGGTCTTTCAGAGTAAGTGAAGTTATAAGCAAAATCATACTCCACATAATCCATCATGCTCAGGGTTTCCTGGTGCTCTTCTTCTGTTTCCGTACAGAAACCAGCAATAATATCGGTAGAAATTGCACAACCCGGAATAATGTTGCGGATGGCATCAATACGGTTAATATACCATTCGCGGGTATAAGTCCTGTTCATCAATTCCAATATGCGGGTATTACCCGATTGAACAGGCAAATGGATATAATTACAAATGTTATCGTATTTAGCAATAGTATGTAAAACTTCGTCGGTAATATCTTTAGGGTGCGAAGTAGAAAAACGAACCCTTAAATCAGGATTAACCAATGCCGTTTGCTCCAAAAGCTGTGCAAAATTTACGGTTTCTGTTCCATCTTCTGATGTCCAGGTGTACGAATCTACATTCTGGCCTAAAAGTGTAACCTCGCGGTAACCAGCTTCAAATAAACCTTTTGCTTCTTCTACAATCGAATGGGCATCGCGGCTACGTTCGCGGCCACGGGTAAATGGAACCACACAGAAAGAACACATGTTATTACAACCACGGGTAATGGAAATAAAGGCGGTAATTCCGTTGCTGTTTAAACGAACAGGGCTGATATCTGCATAAGTTTCTTCACGTGATAAAAGTACATTAACTGCTTTATGTCCACTTTCTACCTGCTCAATTAAATTCGGCAGATCGCGGTAAGCATCTGGCCCGACTACTACATCAACTAAACGCTCTTCTTCTAAAAATTTAGATTTTAAACGTTCTGCCATACAGCCCAAAACGCCAACAATTAATTTCGGGTTACGGCGTTTTTCGACACCGAACTGTGAAAGGCGGTTTCTAACCCTGGTTTCGGCGTTTTCGCGGATGGAGCAGGTGTTGATAAAGATTACATCAGCCTGGTGATAATCCCCTGTGGTTTCAAATCCAGTTTCGGATAAAATAGAGGCAACAATTTCGCTATCAGCAAAATTCATTGCACAACCGTAACTTTCGATGTATAATTTACGGGCATCGGCTTTAATTGGTGTATCTAAAATTAAAGCTTCACCTTGCCTTGCTTCATCGTGCGTCTTATCCTGTACTTGTAAATCAATCATTATTTAAAAACATTTTGGGGATTGCAAAAATACATAAATAAAATTAAAAGTGACAAATTGACATATTTTGTTTAAATGTTTACAGTACGATTATGATCATACCACGATTGGCACCAAGTGACCTAGTGCTGGTTAAGAAAGATTTTTTTGGGAAATGTACAGTGCCGTGCCTGTGGAGGGCTGCAGATCCGCTACGGTCGCGTTTAAATTACTATGAGGGGCTTCTGTGCCAGGAGTCTAACCGACGTAGCCCTTGGCGAAGCGGTACCCTGCAGGCAGGAGGCACGACGGCCTAAGCGTACAAGCGTAGCAAAGGAACAAACGGTGTTTCTTGTACTGCACCTGCGCTCCAAAAACCATTTTACTAAAATATAATGTGACTAGCGGCATATAACAATAATTCTTAAGTTGGATAAAATGGTTTTGGAATAACTTGCTACCTAGCCCCCTGGAGAAGCAAAGGAACAAACGGTGTTTCTTGTACTGCACCTGCGCTCCAAAAATTATTTCATCATTCTTCCTTATTGGTCTTTCAGCTCTAGTCTTTTCCCTTTCCCCTTCAAAAAAACCTTTCGCTCTTCTATCTGTTACATATCGATAAGCCATAATAAATGACAGCTCAGCATAGAAATAAAATTTGGACCTGGATAGGAAGCATATTCGGCATATTGATCTTAATTGTTGCATTTGGCGCCATGTTTTTAAGTGCCCGGTGGAAACCTATGTTGACCGAAAAAATTAAGGCCGGGGTATATAATGGTTCCCATCACCTGTACCGGATAGATTTTAAAAGCATTAACTTAAATGTAATTACCGGCAGCTTAGCCTTGCGCGATGTTACTTTAATCCACGATACAGCTGTTTTCGACAGCTTGAAGAAAAAACAGCTGGCTCCTGCACACACTTTCGAGCTTAAACTAAAGAAACTACAGATTAGCCGTGTTGGAATATTAACGGCCTACTTTAAAAAACGGATAGATGTAAATGAAATCATTTTACAAAAGCCATCTATCAACATGATTTTTAATAAGGTAACTAAAAAACCAGATACCCTAAAAGATGAAAAATCGCTTTATGAGCAGATTTCGAAAACTTTTAAATCGGTACAGGTTAAAAGTATCAAAATTGTTGATGCAGATTTCGACTATATTAACAAAACTGCTGCAAAAAAGACCAAAAACTCCATCAAACACCTCGACATTACCATTAACGATTTTTTATTGGATTCGCTTTCTGGCAACGACACCACAAGGTTTTACTACACTAAAGATGCCTCCTTTCAAATTGCCGGTTACAAATCGGTAACGAAAGATAAAATGTACAACATGAAAGTTGATACCATTAAAGGTTCTACCGCATCAAAAAAAATAACGGTTAAAGGTTTTAAACTGACGCCATTATATGATGCACTTACTTTTGCCAGAAAATACAACGTTCAGAAAGACCGGTATAACCTCAGTTTTGATAAAATAGAATTTAACGGCGTTGATTTTATTGGTTTAAATACCGACCAGAAATTACATGCCAAATCGCTAAGGATTGGTCCGGCCAATGTGGAGGTTTTTATGAGTCGCGAATCGCCACCTCCACCGGGCTTTGATAAAGGCCAAAACTACCCGCATATGGCATTGAAAAGGTTAAATATGCCTACCCTGATTGATACGGTAAAATTAAGAAACGTTAATGTTAAATACGCTGAATTTAATCCGGCGAGCAAAAAAACCGGAACGGTTGATTTTAAAGCAATCACCGGAAACATATTAAATGTAACCAACGATAGTTTGCAATTGAGCAAAAAGAACCATGCTGTGGCTGATTTAAATACGCTTTTAATGGGCACAGGAAAGCTGAATGTAAAAATCGATTTCAACCTTACCGACAAAAACGGGGTATTCGCTTACAGCGGCAGCCTGGGCCGGTTTGACATGAAAAATTTAAATCCACTATCAAAATCGCTGGGCCTGGTTGAAATAGAAAGCGGCAATATACAACATCTTGATTTTAAGGCGAACGGAAATTTAAGGTCGGCATCGGGATCGATGAATATGCTGTACACTGATTTAAAGGTGAAACTGTTATCAGACAATATTGATGGTGAAGGAACTAAAGAGAAAGGATTTTTATCTTTTCTGGCTAATGCCATTTTAGTTAAAAATGAAAATCCACAAAAAGGCGAAGCGCCAAGAACAGCAAACATGACCAATACCAGGATTAATTCGGCATCCTTTTTTAACCTGATGTGGAAAACCCTTTTTGTAGGCATAAAGGATATTGTAGGTGTTGGTGTAGTACCCGAAAAGAATCCGGTAAAACAGCAAAAAGTAATTGCCAAAAAAATAAGGGAACAAAAACGGGCAGACAGAAAAGCGGCAAGGAAAGCCCGGAGAGAAAAAAACTGATCTTACATTTTTCATATATATGTTTATAACCGTATATTGCTAATAAAACCACAGCTCTCATTTTTTAATGCCTGATACTAAAAGATACCGTTACAAAGTTTTTAAATGGATTGCGTGTACATTACTCAGTGTTTTTATTGTACTTGCAAGTATCGCCTGGTTATTAAATGTAAAATCCCGCCCTATTTTAACCGATAGAATCAAAACACTGCTCTACAAATCGACCGATAGCTTATATACCATTAGCTTCACCAAGGTTTCTACCAATGTTTTTACCGGAAATGCCACTTTACAAAACGTAAAAATAATACCCGATACTAACAGGTTTAAACAACTTATCGCCTTAAAAAGAGCACCAAACAATTTGTATACGGTTTCTTTAAAAAAACTGGTGGTTAAACGCTTCCACCCATTAACCTTATATCGCGAAAAAAAACTTCAGCTGGAAGAAATTATATTTGATAAACCTGAGGTTACGATGGTGAATCAGCAGTTTAGCTTTAACGAGGGCCGGGCACCAAGGCCCATTAAATCGCCTTACGCGATCATCTCTAAAAACCTGAAAGAATTTAGCATTAAAAGCATCCGGTTTAAAGATGTAAGTTTTAAATACATCGACAAAAATATAAGCAATTCATTGCCTTTCTCTATTGATGACCTGAATATTACCTTAACCGACCTCCTGGTGGATTCGACCTCTGCAGAAGATCCTTCGCGTTTTTATCTGATTAAAGATATTGTAATTAACCTCAATAACTATGTATACCATACTCCAGATAAGATGTACGATATTAAACTGGACAAACTGGATTTCAGGGCTACAACAGGTAAGTTGAGGATTAACAGTTTTGCTTTAGTGCCATTACATGATGAGATGAACTTTGGTAAAGTTGCCGGATATGCCAGAGAGCGCTTCAACATCAAAATGAGCGACATTATGCTTAATGGGATTGATTTGCCGCTATACATTAGCAAACAAGAACTCTGGGCGAAAGAAATGGCCATTACCAATGGTTTCATTTCGGTGTTTAACCATAACGGCCTCCCCAAAAAACCACAGGAAAACAAGATTGGAAAATTCCCCCATCAACTCTTACAGCTTGTTAGTGCCCCTATTCTGGTTCAGAAAATCCAGTTGAAAGATATCAATGTAAATTACGCCGTTTACAACAACGAGAGTAACCAGAAAGGGCAGATTACTTTTGAGCATACTTCAGGCATTATCAAAAACGCCACCAACCTCGAAAAAATTAAAGCCATAAACCCCATTATGGAGGTAAACCTAAACACTTACCTGTTTAGCCAGGGAAAGCTGGATGTAAACTTTATATTTGATCTTACCGCTAAAGATGGTGCATTTTCGTACAACGGGGTTTTACACAACTTTAATGCGCGCGTTTTAAATCAGATTACTAAACCGCTTGGTTTGGTCCGCATTAACCGCGGAAGTGTCGATAAACTGAAGTTTAATTTTAAAGCCAACGATTTAGGTGCAAAAGGAACAGTAGCTTTCTCGTACTACGACCTTTCGGTAGCGCTGATGAAAAACGATCCGGAAAAAGATCACCTGGTTACCCGTGGTTTCCTTTCATTTTTAGCGAATGCTTTAATCATCAAATCAGAAAACCCGGGTGCAGACGGAAAGCTGGTACCTGTAACCGTAAATTACAGCAGGCCGGTAAATACATCATTCTTCAACATGATCTGGAAGAGCCTCTTTACCGGCATAAAATATAGCATCGGTATAACGGAAGAAAAACAGAATGAAGTGCGCGAGCATATTGCAAAGTTTAAGGCCATGCGGGCCAATCATATCCAAAGGAAACAGAAACGATTAGAACGCCGGATAAAGAGAGCGCGGGAACAAAATGAAAAGCGATAACATTTTGTAACCTTTTGTTATCTTTATTCTCTAAACCTTAAACTAAAATTATGATTATTGCCCTCGTTATTATCGGATTTATATTTCTTATCGGGATTTTCTTTTACAACTCACTTATCGGGAAGAAAAACCAGGTAACCAATGCCTTCTCGGCCATTGATGTAATGCTTAAAAAGCGCTTCGACCTTATTCCAAACCTGGTTGAAGTGGTGAAACAATACACGACTTACGAGCAGGGAACCTTGACCAAAATAGTTGAACTGAGATCTAAAGCGGGCTCACCTAACATCAGCAATGCAGAAAAAGCAGATTTAGATGCCCAATTGAGCAGTAGTGTGAAAGGTTTAATGGTTAATGTCGAAAATTACCCTGATTTAAAAGCCAATACTAACTTTATTAACCTGCAAACCACCTGGACCGAAAGCGAAGAACAGATTGCAGCTGCCAAAAGAACCTATAATGCTTCGGTAACCGATTACAACAATTCGATTATGATGTTTCCGGGGAGTTTATTTGCCGGCATGTTAAACTTCCAACCGATTGCTGTTTTAGAAACCGCAGCCGAAGAACGTAAAAACATTAGCGCTAAAGAACTTTTCAATAATTAATGTCGTTCGATATTGCAAGTAATGTAGCCTTACAGCAAGTTTTGGCTACAATGGAGGTAGAACGCAAAAGAATTGCCGCCGCCCAAACCAAAGGCTATATTTTTATTGCCGCGGGTATTCTGGTCTGTATTCTGGGTTTTTTCCTGAGCTTTCCCATTCCTGGTGTAATTGGGGGCTTAATTCCCCTTATTTATGGCGGTGTTTTACTATTCAAGATCAACGATTCTTTAACAGCTTATCAAAATGCCTATAAAACCAATGTAATTGGTGCTGCCCTTAAATTTTTAGACGAAAGCCTGTCAATTAATCCCTACGAGGGAATTGAAGCTTCGGAGTTTATGTATACACAGTTGTTCAGCACTGAGCCTGATCGTTATAAAACAGAAGACCTGGTAACCGGATGTGCTGATAAAACCCGGTTTTACTTTGCAGAGGTGCATGCCGAATATAAAACCGTAACCCAAACAAAAAACGGAACCCGAACCGAGTGGCACGACATTTTTAGGGGAATTATCTTTGCTGCCGATTTTAACAAAAAATTTAATGGTGTAACCATTGTCAGGCCAAAAGATTTCGGAGCCGCTTTTGGTGCCTGGTTTTCAAAAAACCTGTTTTCTTTTGGCAGTAAGGATGTGATTCAATTGGAGAATGTAGAATTTGATAAGACTTTTGTGACTTATGGCTCCGATCAGGTCGAATCCAGGTACATCCTCACACCTGCGATGATGGAGCGGATATTAAACCTGAATCATCAAACCAAGTATAACATCAGTTTATCGTTTATCGAATCGAGGATGTACATTGGTTTCCCGCTGAACCGGAATTATTTCGAAGCGCCTGTTTTTAAATCATTGCTAAGTCCGGAAACCGTAAATGAAGATATCTCCACCATCAAGTTTATGTACGATATTGTTAAGGAGCTTGACCTGAACACCAGGATCTGGGGAAAGGAATAAAGATTTAAAATAGAAAATTCGTCATCTCGACTGGAACGCAGTGGAATGGAGAGATCTGCCACGATAGATTTAGCTTCGCTGAGTACTACGTGGTTCCCGACTTCGTTGCACTCCGCTCGAAATGACGATCTTTCGAGCCCTAGAAAACTTCGGAAGTTTAGCAGGGTTCATCCTAGACTCACGAAGTTTTCCTGCACACCAGCTTCTTCAAACTTCGTGAGTCTTCGGGCTAGCTCAAATGTTTTTTCACAATTTCTTCGAGGGCAGCAATATCAAATGGTTTTGATAAGTAACTATCCGCGCCAGCTTCATCCGCTAATGAAGATATATCATTATTGGCTGAAAAATAAATCACCGGAATATGTTTTAAATCAGGGTGGCTTTTTAATGCTTTAGTAGCCTGTATCCCGCCCAGATCGGGCAACCAATTATCCATAAAAATCAGATCAGGCATATAGGCCGCAACCTGTTCTTCTATGTTATTGGCATTTTCAGATGTTTTTATCTCATACCCCGCATCTTCCAAAATAAATGTACAGAGATCAAGGATGTCCCTATTATCATCAAAAACAAATACTTTTTTTGCAACTATCATATTAACCTCCGAAAAGCAATTAATCATTTAACTTATTTATATAATCAGCCATGTCATGGCTATCCAATAACACATGCGGTTTAACGTTCAGTACCGCCTGCTGTGGCATATACGGCATTATTGCCGTATTTGGATTTTGTATAACCACCCTACCGCCAAAATTGTTTACACTTTTTAACCCTTCTACTCCATCTGCGTTGGAGCCTGAAAGTAAAATACAGACTAATTTTTCTTTATAAACCTCAGCTGCTGATTGAAAGGTTACATCAATTGATGGCCGGGAATAATTTACTTTTTCCGAATAATCTAAAGATATACTTTGGTCTTGCTCCACCAGCATATGATAATCAGCAGGTGCAATAAAAACTTTACCCGAACTTAAAAATTCCTTCTCTTCTGCTTCACTTACCGCGAGTGTAGTACGCGATTTTAATAAATCAGTTAAAAGAGATTCATTACTGGCCTTACGGTGCACCACTAACACAATAGGAAAACTGATATCATTCCTTAAGGCAGGGAAAATTTCGAGCAGCACATCTAAGCTACCGGCCGAACCGCCGATAATTAAGGCTCCACATGGCTTAGGGTTTACAGTTTCCGCCATATTTTCTCCATTTTAACCCTTTTATATTCTTTGGCTTTTGGCCAGAACTCCAGACTTTCTTTACTTCCTAGGGCAAGGTACCCTAATTTCTCGATGCTACCATCAAATAGATTAAATACTTTATGCTGTAAGTCTTTATCGAAATAAATTAATACGTTTCTACATAAAATAAGCTGAAATTCGTTAAAAGAATGATCGGAAACCAGGTTATGCGTAGAAAAAATCATTTTACTATTTAAACTTTCATCAAATTTTGCCAATGAGTAGTTTGCCGTGTAATAAGTAGAAAAATCTTTTAATCCGCCCGATTGTAGATAATTTTCAGAATATTGCTTCAGGTAATTTAAGGGAAACATGCCTTTTTTTGCTTTTTCTAAAACCGATGGATTAATATCTGTGGCATAAATAAGCGATTTATTGAGCAAATTAAGTTCTTTTAAAACAATGGCAAGGGAATAAGCCTCTTCTCCGGTAGAACAGCCTGCCACCCAGATCCGGATAAACGGATAAGTGCCCAGTACAGGAAGTACGTCGTTCCGCAAAGATTTATAAAAGGAAGGATCGCGGAACATTTCGGTAACATTAACCGTAATCTCCTCTAAAAAACGCTTAAAATACTGCTTATCTGTTTTAATGGTGTAACGAAATTCAGCGA
This sequence comes from Pedobacter sp. GW460-11-11-14-TSB4, assembly GCF_059423705.1. NCBI lineage: Bacteria > Pseudomonadati > Bacteroidota > Sphingobacteriia > Sphingobacteriales > Sphingobacteriaceae > Pedobacter > Pedobacter sp. GW460-11-11-14-TSB4. Next base: position 109,096 of record NZ_JBWKYI010000011.1, on the reverse strand, counting down.
AACTCACAAAATTATCCAGTCCGTAAAGGCGTATAATCCTTCTTTTTATCGATGCATGAGAGTATTCCAGAAAATCATAACCGTGAGTTTCTAAAACATCATTCAACAGGATTTCTACCTGTTCATTATCTATTGCATCACTTATCACCAGCTATTTTGTAAAATTTTCTATTTGAATTAATAACTCGTCAACATTTATCGGTTTTGAAACATAACCCGAGGCTCCTGCGCTTAAGCAGCGTTCCTTATCGCCAACCATCGCCTGGGCGGTTACCGCTAATACCGGTATATTCTGCATTTTAGCCGATTTTTTCATGGCTGCAATGGCCTGATAACCGTCCATATCTGGCATCATCATATCCATTAAAACAATGGCAACATTATCGTGCTTTTCCAGGATAGAAAAACCTTCTTTGGCACTTATAGCAGATAAACAATCAAAACCTTTGGCCTTTAAAACAGCTTTTAAAGCAAAAATGTTTCGGTTATCATCATCAATTATGAGAATTAATTTTTGAGGCATAAAATAAAAAATGGTTTATGATTTATGATGATTTTCGTACAACCATACTCTTAATAACGATATCAGCTGATCCATATCTACCGGTTTGCTAATGTAATCGGATGCACCTGCAGCAATACACTTTTCGCGATCGCCCATCATGGCTTTTGCCGTAACGGCCAAAATCGGCAGGTTCCGGTATTTAATATCCTGCCTGATGGCGGTTGTCGTTTCGTAACCATCTAATTCCGGCATCATCATGTCCATTAAAACGACATCAATTTCCGGATTTTCGTTTAATAGTTTAAGCGCTTCTTTACCATCAGTGGCTGCTACAACTTTCATTTGATGCTGCTCTAACATTTTGGTTAAGGAGAAAATGTTACGTACATCATCATCTGCCACCAGCACGGTTTTACCCACCAATACATCCTGCAATTCTGAAAACTTTTTAGGTGTTTTGGTTTTTTCCTTACTTTTTTCTTCTACCAGGTGAAGGAACAGGCCTGCTTCATCCAAAATACGTTGATAAGAATGCGCCGTTTTTACCACAATGGAATCAGCATATTGTTTGATCCGGTTTTCTTCTCCTTTTGAAAGGTTTTTACCGGTGAAAATGATGATCGGTAAATTCTCTAAACCAGGTGTCTTCTTTACCACTTCCAGGGTTTCGTAAGCATGTTTGTCAGGAATGCCCATATCCAAAATCACGCAGTTAACCTCTGGTTTATGCAGGGCAGAAACACTTTCGTTAACCTGGTTAACAATTTCTGTCTGGATATTAAAATTGCTTAAAAAATAACTTAAGGCCTTGGCGTGTTGTTCATTTTCTTCAACAATAAGTACCTTTTTAGGGTGACGGCTTAAGGCATGCTCCAGTTTTGAAAATATCTCCTGCATGTGCTCAAAAGCAAAAGGCTTATTTATAAAGTCTACCGCTCCTTTTAATAAACTTTCTTTTTTAACCTGCAAGGAAGACATGATGTGCACTGGAATAGGTCGTGTTGAAGGGTCTGATTTCAGCTCTTCCATGACCTGCCAGCCATCTTTAACCGGCAGCTGGATATCGAGTAAAATGGCAAGTGGTTTAAAGGTTTTAGCCATTTCAATACCTGCATCGCCCCGAACAGCAACCAAACCTTTATAGTTTCTTTTACGGGTAAAATCTAAAAGTGTTTTGGCAAAAGGGGTATCATCTTCAACAATTAAAATCACTTTATCATCAGGCTGAATATTATCGCGGTCATCTTCAATCTCCTGCGGAATATTCTCGACGGTTAAATGGCTTACTTTTTTTACCGGCGGCTCTAAAGCGATTACCGGTTTATCTGCACTCGGCACAACACCGTCAAAACCTTTATTTCGGTCAATAGGTAAGGTTAGCGTAAAAATACTTCCTTCGCCCTCCGTACTTTTTAAATCAATGTAACCGCCCAATAATTTGGCCAGCTCTCTACTAATGGAAAGCCCGAGGCCTGTACCGCCAAACTTACGACGTGTAGAACCATCGGCCTGTTGAAAGGCTTCGAATACCATACCTTGCTTTTCGGGTGCAATGCCTACGCCCGTATCGGTAACTTTAAATACCAGGGCACCTAACTTTTCATTCTTATTGATATTTAGGGTTACTGCACCTACGGTAGTAAATTTAATCGCGTTTGACAGCAGGTTTTTGATAATCTGCTCTAAGCGCATTTTATCGGTATGAAAAAACTCAGGTACCTCTGCTGATTTTTCGATCACAAAGTTTAGGTTTTTTTCTTTAGCCAAAGGGTTAAACAGCGAACGCATGTTAAAGATGATCTCATCAACCTTAATATTTGTGCGATCGAGTTCCATTTTGCCTGCTTCAATTTTAGAAAGATCTAAAATTTCGTCGATTAAACTCAAAAGCCCCTGACCTGAACTTTGAATAACCTCTGCATATTCCTGGTGCTCGCGATCCATCGCCTCATTTTCGGCCATTAACCGCGACAATAGCAATATTGAGTTGAGTGGTGTTCTTAACTCGTGCGACATATTGGCCAAAAATTCTGACTTATACCTTGTGCTCAATTCTAAAGCTTCGGCCTTTTGCTGAATCTCTATATTGCGCTCTTCTATCAGTTCATTTTTTTCTTCCAGCAGGCTGCTTCTTTCTTCAAGTTCCTGGTTGCTTTGCAACAGTTCTTCTTGCTGTACACGTAATTCCTCTTCACTGGCCTGAAGTTTCTGTGCCTGTGCTTCGAGCTCCGCATTTAAGCCTTCCAACTCATTGTGCTGAACCTGCAATTCTTCTGATTGTGCCTGCGTTTCTTCTAATAACTGCTGAAGCTTTTGTCTGTTTTGTGCGCCCAGCAATGCAGTACCCACATCAGATAAAACCAGGTTTAAAAAGTGCAATTGCAGATCGCTGTATTTACCAATAGTACCTAATTCTAAGCCGCCTATTGAAATTTCATTTCTAATAATTGGCAGCACAATGAGCTGTGCCGGTTTTATATTCCCGGTAGCGTGCGTAACGGTGAGTTCGTTCTGCGGAACATCGTCCAGAAATATTGGTTTACCTGTTTTAACCGACTGGCCAATTAAGCCCTGGCCAAGTTCTATGGTTTGGGCTAAATTTTGTCCTTGTAAAGCATACTGCCCTTTTAAGTGCAGGTATCCATCATCTTTAAATAAATAAATGGCACCAATCTGGCTTCTGGTATAATTGGCCAAAAACGCTATAATATCTTCTGCCAAATGGAAAACGTCTTTTTCGCCCACCATTTTTACGTTTAAGTTGGCTACACCAGTTTGCAACCATTCGTTTTCTTCTAATGTATCGAAAGATTTTTTCAATGATGTTGACATTGTATTCAACGAATCGGCAAGTTCGCCAATATCATCCCGGCTTTGGCTATCGAGTTTTACGCCATAATTACCGTTAGAAATTTGATAGGCAATTTCTTTAATGGCAACAATACGTTTCTCCATCTCGTATTTTTTATCTTCAATTTCCTGTTGAAGTTTAACACGTTCATCAAAATCGATTGATACTCTACGGTAAAAAAACAACGTAATCAGAATGGCAAGCAGCGCCGCAATTAAAATCAGTATCGGGGTATAAGCGGTTAGTTTATTTAATTCGTTGGTTCTTTCTTCAAGCAATCTTTTCTCTTCGATTACCATTTTACTGACAATTGACCTCGCCTCATCCATATAAACCTTGCCCTGAAACAAAACTGTAGGATCAATAACACCGCCCAAAGTTTTAATCTCAATAGTCGATTTAATGATATCCATTCTTTTAAAAAGAATGCTTTTAAGTGCTGCTACATTTTTTTGCTGAACGCTGTTATCCTTGGTATCAAGCTCAACTCTTTTCAGTATTACTGCGGCCGAATCGCTTGCACCGTAATAAGGTGTTAAAAACACCTTGTTTCCGGTTAGTAAAAAGCCCCGCTGACCCGTTTCAGCATCTTTTAAATAGGATATAATACTCTCCGAATTTAAAATCACTTCATCACTGTGTTTAACCAGTTCGGTACTTTTAATCAGGTTGTTAATACTAATATAGGAAGCCAGCGAACTGATAAATAGAATAATTAGCGATAAGCCAAGGCCTAAACGTAAATTATTTTTAAGAGTTGTTTTCATTATATGAATTAAGGATAATTAGATTTGATTTTTAAGGATTTCTTCTTCGGTAGTGGGAATGATAAAATAAAATTCAGAGCCCTCATCCGGCACACTGTTTACACCAATTGTGCCTCCGTGGCGGTTAATAATTTCCGAACAGATATATAAACCAATGCCCAGGCCGTTAAACCGGTTACTGTTTTCTTCTACCCGATAAAATTTATCAAAAATTTTGTGCTGCTGTTCTTTTGAAATCCCAATACCAAAATCTTTTACAGCCAGATAAAGTTTTTCATCTTTAATGTGGATGGTTACGTTAACCTGATTGGTACCTGGAGCATATTTAATGGCATTGGTAATAAAATTGATAACCACTTGTTCCAGTCGCATTTCATCTCCAAATACCATTTCGTCGGTTTTACCCAGTTTGCTGATTTTGAAATCAGGATTAGATTGCTGCAACATCTCGATGGCATTGTTTACCATGTTATCAACACAAAAGCTTTTCATGTTAAACTTCATCTTTCCGCTTTCAATTTTCGAGATATCGAGCAGATCGACAATTAATTCATTTAGTTTTTCGAGCTGGATGCTGGCTTTTTCGAGATGGTTCTGGGCCATCGTTTTATCATCCCTGTTGAGGCTGCGTTGCAGCAACTGAATATATCCCTTTACACTGGTTAAAGGTGTTTTTAACTCATGACTGGCAATGCTGATAAATTCGTCTTTTTTATGTTCGGCCTGCTTTCGGAATTCGATTTCTTCGAGCAATTTTTCCTGCACCTCGTTAAGTTTTCTGTTCTGCTCGTAAATGCGATAAAATGTTTTTATTTTGAGGAGCAGCACATTAATATCAACGGGCTTGGTAATGTAATCCAGTCCGCCGCTCAGGTATCCTTTGGTAATAAATTTTAACTCTGTATTTACAGCCGAAAGAAATATAATGGCGGTATCTTTTGCCTTACTAAAACCCGAAATGGCTTCAGCCACCTCGAAGCCATCCATATCCGGCATTTGTACATCGAGAATAATCAGGACGTAATTGTTTTTTAAAACTTTTTTCAGCGCTTCTTCGCCAGATGATGCGGTATCAACCTCAAAATTGTGTGCTTGGAGTACTTTCTGTAACGAGATCAGGTTTTCGGGCCTGTCATCAACTATAAGGATCATCTTTATTAAAACAAATAAGAAGCCGGGATAATTATGTTTGGTTTTGAGATAAAAATCTCATTAACTGTAAACAAACAACACTCTTTTAAAAAAGTTTTGATTTTTTATAAATTATTTGAATTAAAGGTATCACCCTGTTTAATATCTCCGGTTTCAAAGCCTTTTTTAAACCAATACATGCGCTGTGCAGAGGTGCCGTGGGTAAAGGAATCGGGCTGAACATCGCCTGTAGCCTGTTTTTGCAATTTATCATCGCCGATGGCATTGGCAGCAGTTAACGCTTCTTCAATGTCGCCCTCATCCAGTTTAAAATCTTTTAGGTTTTGTGCATTATGCGCCCAAAGTCCGGCAAAAAAATCGGCCTGCAACTCCAATTTCACTGACAAGCGGTTATATTCTTTTTCACTCACCTGTCCACGTGCCTGATCGAGTTTTTCCGAAATGCCTAATAAATTTTGAACGTGATGGCCAACCTCATGTGCAATTACATAAGCCTGGGCAAAATCTCCGGCAGCACCGAAACGGTTCTTTAAATCATCGTAAAATGATAAATCGATATAAACTTTATGATCGCCAGGGCAGTAAAAGGGGCCTACATTGGCTCCGGCATTTCCGCAGGCCGTTTGAACAGCATCTCTGAATAGCCTGAGTTTAGGGTACTCATACTGTTTGCCCATTGCCTGAAATTCCTTATCCCAAACCTGCTCGGTTGATTCTAACACACCCGCAACAAACTGTGCCTGTGGATCATTAGCAGGTACGCCCTGCTTTACTTCTTCTGTCCCAGCAGTAGCCGGAATCTGGCCAACCAAACCCGTTAAATCTTTACCAAAAATTAACCCGAGTACAACAATTATTATACCTACACCGCCACCGAGGATGGTTTTTCCACCACCGCCACTTCTGCCGTCTTCTACATTATTACTGCCTTTACCAAACCATTGCATAATCTATTCTTTTAGTTTAATGAATAACCTTAATTACGGGACAATTGTTATACTAAAGTATAAATTATTTTTATTGATTTACCCTTTCGCATTTTCACAAAAAAAAGAAGCCAGGTTTTAAACCCGACTTCTTCTATTATCGCTTGTAGCCATGAGGCTTATGCTAGCTATTAAAAACAGCAATTGCTTTTGTTATTCTTGTTTTAGTTTCTGCTACGCCCAACAAAACTGCAATATCAAAAACGCCCGGGCCAAATTTACCGCCTACCAACATAATGCGGAAAGGCAACATCAATTCGCCTGGTTTAAAGCCTTTTTCTTCTGCCAGGGCTTTAAAGGCCGCTTCAGCACTTACCGCATCAGTTAAGGTTAAACCATCAGCAAAAGCATTAAAAAAATCAGCTTTTTCAACTGTCCATTTTGGCTTTACCGAGTTTACATCATATACTTCCGGTGAAGCAAAAAAGTAACTGCTCTGCGCCACAAAATCGGGCAATAATGTACAGCGATCTTTAATTAAATCAATAACGGTATTTAAGAAAGCATGGTCATTTACTTCAATTCCTGCTTTTTCCAGTTCTTCTTTAACGGTTGGCGCTAAGCGCTCAGCGCCCTGCGATTTAATCCACTCATGGTTATACCACTTGGCCTTTTCAAAATCGAATTTAGCCCCTGCTTTACTGATTCTTTCTATCGAGAATTTTTCTTCCAGCTCTTTTAACGAGAATAACTCCTGGTCGGTACCATCATTCCAGCCTAAAAGTGCCAGCATATTGATAAAAGCTTCGGGCATAAAACCCATTTCCTTAAATCCTTTGGTTACATCGCCAGTTTTAGGATCGGTCCAGTTCATGGCATAAACCGGGAAACCTAAGCGGTCACCATCGCGTTTACTTAATTTCCCATGTCCATCGGGCTTTAAAATTAATGGCAAATGCGCCCATGCCGGCATATCTGCTTCCCAGCCTAAATATTTCCAAAGTAAAATATGAACCGGTGCCGAAGGCAGCCATTCTTCTCCTCTAAAAGCATGGGTAATTTCCATCGCTTTATCATCAACCACAACAGCTAAATGATAAGTTGGCATTCCATCGGCTTTTAAGAGTACTTTATCATCAACCAATGAAGTTTCGAAACTTACATCGCCGCGGATTAAATCGTTAAAATGTACAATTTCATCGGCTGGTACTTTAATGCGGATAACATGTGGTGTTTTGGCCGCCAATAACTCCTCCACCTCGCTAATGGTAAGGGTTAAAGAATTGCGCATCTGCATCCGTGTGGCCTGTCCGTATTGGAAATTTGGAATTTCTTTACGTTTGGCATCTAAATCTTCCGGTGTATCGAAAGCGTAATAGGCATAACCATCACTAATTAACTGCTCGGCAAATTTGCGGTAGCTGGGTTTACGCTCGCTTTGGCGGTATGGGCCATATGCACCAGGATTATCAGGACTTTCATCTGGCGTAATACCGCACCAGTCTAAACAGTTCACTATATATTGTTCTGCGCCTTCTACAAAGCGGTTTTGATCGGTATCTTCTACACGAAGTACAAAAGTTCCATTATTCCTTTTCGCAAATAAATAATTGAACAAGGCGGTACGCACACCACCTAAATGCAAACCTCCGGTTGGGCTTGGGGCAAATCTTACTCTAACTTTTTTATCCATAAATTGGTTTGTTGAGCGGTTGGCGTTAGGCGTTGGGCGCTCTGGCGCTTACCGCTCTGCGCAAAACGCAAGACGTTGCAAAGATATGTTTTTCATCCATTTTATAGTGTTTTCATCTGCGATGAAGCTATTATGCATTCGAAATGATCGCTTTAAGGTTTTTGAAAAAGCATAATGGTTTGATGTTTTTTTCGTTTTGTTATTGTAATTTGGCTAGCTAAAGCATGAACCCTTATCAAAAGAAACGCCGCTGGAAGTTTTTCCTTCTCATTTTTGCCATCTTAATTGGCATTGCCTCAGTATTTTACACCGATTCTTTTGTAAAAAAAATGGAACGCGAAGAGGCGGACCAATTTCACCTCTGGGTGAAAATTCAGGAGCGGGCGATGTTTCTCTACGATAACGATGATTATCGCATAGTGGTTGAAACCGTGAGAAAAAATACGAAAACGCCTGTAATCATGACCGATTCGGCCGGAACCATTACTTCCTTTAATGGGCTCGATAGTACTAAAACCAACTATCCCATTTCGGATGCAAAACTTACTTATGATAGCCTATATTTTGTAAGGCAGTTAAGGCAAATGAAAGCCCAGCATCCACCGGATGAAATGAATATTTTTGGCAGAAAATTTAAGGCCTACTATCGTGATTCCTTTATTTTAACGCAGTTGAGGTATTTTCCCTATATCCAGATGGGCGTTATCTTTCTTTTTCTTTTGACGGCCTACGCAGCGTTTAGTTCAGCCCGCAGGGATGAACAGGACCATGTTTGGGTAGGCTTGGCCAAAGAAACGGCCCACCAGCTGGGTACACCAATATCATCGCTGATGGCCTGGACAGAGCTGATGAAATCGAAATTTGATGCAGAAGATGACCCGTTGATTGCCGAAATGGAGAACGATATTAAACGATTGGAAATTATTACCGACCGTTTCTCGAAAATCGGTTCTAAACCGATACTCGAAGACCATACGGTTTATATCGTGGTGAGCGATTTTATCCGCTATTTTAAGGTGCGTACATCCGACAAGGTTAAATTTAGCATTACCGGTGATGAGCAGGTAAGGGCGATGTTAAACGTTCCATTATTTGATTGGGTGATTGAAAACCTGTTAAAAAATGCGGCCAATGCCATCGAAAACGAAGGCTCAATTTCCATCAATATTATTGAAAATTTAGCCAAGGAGCAGGTATTTATTGATGTGAGTGATACCGGAAAGGGCATTCCAAGATCTAAGTTCGATGCAGTTTTTCAACCCGGCTATACCACGCGTAAACGTGGCTGGGGCCTGGGTTTATCGCTTACCAAACGGATTGTAGAAAATTACCACAGTGGAGAAATTTTTGTAAAAGACTCTGAACTGGGTAAGGGCACAACTTTTAGAATAATATTAAAAAGCAGTTTAAGATATGAACCGACCACAGCCTAACGAATACCCAGCCTGGGGCGAAACCTATATCAGTAAAGTTGATCGGGATATTTTCGAAATTTTAAACGATCAGATGCAAAGTCTTCCGGCCTTGTTTAGGGCAAACGCCGATAAGGCTGATTATGCCTATGCCGAAGGTAAATGGACACTGAAAGAAATGTTAGGCCATATTATCGACGCTGAACGTGTTTTTGCTTTTCGCATGACCTGTTTTGCCCGGAAAGAACAGCAGCCTTTACCAGGTTTTGAAGAAGATGATTATGTAACCAATGCCCGCTTTGCCCAACGCGATCTGGAAGATTTGATTGAAGAATTTATCGCCCTGCGTAAAGCTAATTTATACCTTTTTAAATCTTTAAACGAAGAAGAACTCAACAGAAAGGGAATTGCTTCGGGCAGAGAAATTAATGTAAAATCTATTTTATTTATTGTTGGCGGACACATTATTCACCATGTTTCCATTTTAAAAGAACGTTACCATGTGGTTTAAAAACTTTACAGTTGATGAGCTGAACAACCGCCCTAAAAATCATCTTGGAGCCTTGCTCGATATCAGATTTACAGAAATTGGTGAAGATTTTATTATCGGAACCATGCCTGTTGATGAGCGCACACACCAACCTGCCGGAATACTGCACGGAGGTGCCTCAGTAGTTTTGGCCGAAACTTTGGGCAGTATTGCTTCTTATATGTGTATCGATCCGGAGAAATATGTTGCCGTGGGTTTAGAAGTAAACGCCAACCATTTACGACCAGTAAAAAGTGGTTTGGTTAAAGGCATCTGTAAGCCTTTACATATTGGTGCCAAAACTCAGGTTTGGGAAATTAAAATTTACGATGAACGCGGAAAAATGAACTGCATTAGCCGCTTAACCGTTGCGATTATTAACAAACCGCAATAAAAAGCAGTCAAGTTTTATAGCAAACTGGCTATGAAACTTGACTGCTCTGATCAGACTGAGAATTCATATTATCAGATAGTAATACCTGACAACACTATAACATTTTATTGTTATCCAGCCATTTCTTCTCTACCAGGTAAGAAACAATTAGACCCAGTCCGCCGAAAATTCCGATGCAACCAAAATAAATGGCTACTGATTGACCTTGCTCACTATTCGTCATATCGCTGCCGAATACGCCCCTAACGGTAAAGAGCGCTACCAGTAAGCCAACCCCTAAACCAACCAAGAGCAAACCGAACTTTAAACTTAAAAAAGGTTTTGGGGTAGCCTTATGCACCCCCGGATCGATTCCCCTTTCGATCATTGCCATTTTCTCCTTGTTTGATAAATAGCGCATTCCGAATACCATTGCGAATGCACCTAAAAAAAGTGAGATGGGAACTAATATACCTACCATGATTATAATTTTTTAATTTGTAAATATTCTATTGTCTAAATTGAACCGTGTTCTGTGTATTATGACTACATGCTTTTTAATCAGGTTACACCCTTGCTGAAAAAAAATCAATAGCTTTATCAAACATTCAAAAATCCCCTTGCACAATCAGTTAAAAAATATAGAAATTTTTAAGCCGCTCAGTAATGAAGCTTTAGAAAGGTTAGCTGCTGTTTCCAAACCGGTAGCACATCCAAAGGGAACAATATTAATCCACGCCGATAAAACAGAACCTTATTTCTATATCCTCGAAAGCGGTATTGCCCGGGCCTATTCTGATGGCGAAAACCAGCAGATTACCTTTTGGTTTGGCGAAAGCGGTGCGGTTCTTTTTTCTTTTAACAGCTATATTAATAACCGTCCGGGATACGAAAATATTGAGCTTTTAGAAAATTGCTGCTTAATTCAAATCAGGCTAACTGATCTTTTTTTACTTTACGACCAACATTTAGAAATTGCCAACTGGGGCAGAAAAATTGCGGAACAGGAATTAATTGCTACAGAAAGAAGGTTAATAGACCGGGCTTTTAAAGGTGCGGCAGAGCGTTATCAGGACTTTGTAAATCAATCTCCGGAGCTGATTAAAAGAGTGGCTTTAAAACATATTGCTTCTTACCTGGGCGTAACACAGGTTACGCTGAGCAGAATTAGAGCTGCGCATAAATAAAGTCATTTTTTAACATTTGTAAAATGTTGCCCGATAAATGTGCCTTAAATTTGCAGAAACACATTTATCATGAACTGGATTATCTTAATTATTGCCGGCCTTTTTGAAGTTGGCTTTACCACCTGCCTAAAATTATCGAACAATTTTTCGAATATAAAATGGAGTACCGCTTTTTTTGTCTGCATTATTTTAAGTTTCTTATTGCTAAATAAGGCCACTCAAACTTTACCCATGGGAACTGCTTATGCTGTTTGGACAGGCATCGGTGCCGTAGGCACGGTAATTATCGGCATTTTTTATTTCAATGAACCCGCAACCTTCTGGCGGATATTTTTTATCTGTACGCTTATTGGATCAATTGCAGGATTAAAATTCTTCGCTTCGCATTAGGGCGTGTGCACCTTGCGAAGTTTAACAGGCCCCGGAGCCGGGTGAAACTTCGCAAGTTTCGGCATGGCCCACAACATTTCATTTAGGGCTGCCAAGAGCACACACGTTGCTCGTAAACCTGATGGCAGCGGCAGCTCGCGACTTCACGTCGGGACTATAGCGAACAGCAGGACTACAATCAGCCATGAAAAACGGCCCTTTCATTTCCAATCAATAAAATAAATGATATTCAGCTAATTTTCTTTTTGGAGCGCAGTGCCTGCATAAAAAACCAACCTGGTTCCCGTGTTGCGCTTGTACGCTTTGGCTTCGTACCTCAGCCTGCAGGGTACCGCTTCACCCGCCCGCCTGCTTCGGGCAGGGGGCTAAATGGCCAGAGCAGCATTTCATTTTTAGGGCTGCCATGAGCACACCCAATGTTCATAAACCTGCTGTTCGCCATGAAAAACTGCCCTTTCATTTCCAAAAAACTATACTAAGTTTATTATCCACCTGGCAACGAATAAATAATAAATCTCTTTAATGATGTTTCACGTGTAACCTACTTATCTTTAATGTAGTCTTATTGCTAAACATGGAGCAAAAACCTACAGATTTAGAGCTGATCCAGAAGGTATTGAGCGGCGAAACCGATCAGTATGCCTTGTTGGTAAAACGCCATCAGCGGTTTGTATTTACACTTGCTTTACGGTTTTCGAAAAACAGGGAAGATGCCGAAGAAATTGCGCAGGATTGCTTTGTAAAAGCCTATAAAGCATTGGGCACCTTTAAACAAACGGCTAAATTTAGTACCTGGCTGTACTCGATAACGTATACCACGGCCATGACTTTTTTAAGGAAAAACCGTTTAGATACCACATCAATTCATGATGAAGGTACCATATTGCAGCTCGAAAACCAGACTTCCAGTTTTAATGCAAATGGTTACGAGAAACAGGATAGCCATACTTTTTTAAATATTGCCATTACCCAGCTTTTACCAGACGATGCCGCTATTATTACGCTATTTTATAAAGGTGAACAGAGTTTAGAAGAAATTGGCGAGGCGCTGCACATGGAACCCAACACGATAAAGGTTAAGTTGCACAGGGCCAGGCAAAGACTTAAAGAAAAATTACAATATTTGTTAAAAGATGAAGTAAAGGAGTTACTATGAACACAATAGAACAACAGCTTTGGGATTATATTGATGGGAATTTGGATGATTCTTCAAAAAAAGCCATCGAAGAAAAAATCGAATCGGATGCTGAGATTAAATCGCAGTACGAGGATCTGTTAAAGCTCAATTTAGTTTTTAATGAGCTCGATCTTGATGAACCCTCTATGTCGTTCAACAGGAATGTAATGGAAAGTATCGCATTAGCTCCGGCCCCGGTAGCAATGAAAACGAAGGTCGACAAAAAGATTATTTATAGCATTGGGGGCTTTTTCCTGATCTCTTTATTGGCCTTAATCGGTTATGTGTTTTATAAGGTTAAGCTCGACATGCCTGCATTCGATTTGAAGGTGAATTTGGATTTCAATTTAAACCAATACATTACACCTACGGCTATTTATGCCTTTCTTTTTGCAGATCTGGTGATTGGATTAATTTTTCTGGATCAGTTTTTAAGGAAGAAAGTTGCCCAGAAGTAAGAACGCTAAATAGCGCCCGCAGATCAAAGTGATTGACGCAGAGTTATATTCATCTGCGCTGTCTGCGACATCTGCGGGAATTCAACAGGTCCTGAATAAGTGAAAAAGGTCCCGAAAGAGTTCAGTCCTCGAAAAATAAAACAAAAAAAGGCCGCCATCGCAAGAAAGCAGCCTTCTCTGTAAATATGATAAATAAATTAAATTACTTTCACATTAACGGCGTTTAAGCCTTTTTTACCGTTAGCAACTTCGTACTGAACTTTGTCGTTTTCACGGATTTCGTCGATAAGACCTGTTGAATGAACAAAAATTTCGCTATCGCCATTCGCAGGGATGATAAAGCCAAAACCTTTAGTTACATTGAAGAATTTTACTGTGCCTTCTTGCATTGTATTAAATATTAAAATTAAGTATGCAAGGTAAGTTTTAATTTTTAAAATCAAAATAAATTTTAACATTTTTTTAACATTAAAATTTTGTAAATAGCAGATTACTAAGGCTTTTTAATCGCCTTCCCAATTATTGTTAAAGTAATTTCGCTATTGTGTGGAATCCCCAGCGTTGTTCCGGGAGCCACATCAAAAAGGTTTCGAACGTAGATATCGGCTATGCCCTGAGCCACTTTTTTCTTAGCCTCCTTATTCTCCGGAAGCACGTTATAAATCGTTTTTACATGTATGCCTCCCTGAAAATCAACAACGGCTGCAACCTGGTAAGCAAAATCTTTATAAGCCCGGTCTATCCGAATAATATACTGCGGAAACATGTAATCGTAAGCCTCGGTTCTATTATTCGCCCGGTCTACCGTACTGATTTTTTCTACCCTTGCAATTTTACTTTTAGAGATAAACTGAACCGGGTCTGTAGCAGCGAAAGCATCGTTACTATTCCGGTTTACCTTAGTACATCGTTCCAGAATAAATGCCGTATCGGCTTTGGTTGGTTTTTGCAGGTCAGCAGCCGTGGTTTTTAATTTATTTTTAATGTAATCCTGTGCGTAAAAGGTCATGTTTACATCCGAACGTACATCGGCGGCAATCACCCTTCCTTCTACCTGCACACGCTGAAAAACCAGGCTATCTTTACTGATGTGTTTCACCTTAAAAAATTCTGCAGCAAAATTATACACGTTTCCGTGATCGTACTGCATATAAAACTTCTGCATCTTTTTTTTCTGCGGGCTCCAGGCCGACATGGTATCTTCTTTAACCACTTCAATAATCCAGGATGGTTTTTGCATAAAACCTTCTGCGTTAAAAGAAAGTCCATTTTTAAACCGGCGTTTTACCTCTTGATAGCGAATGCCTTTTACAGGCTCGAAAGTAAAATCTCTTAAAGTTGGATCGCTGGTTTTAGAGCCAAATTTACAGGCAGAAAGCATCAGCACAAAAAAGAAAAAGTATATTGTATTTTTAATCATTTCAAGAAAATCTTTGGCTAAAATAAGTTTTTTTAACCAGAGCTAAACATGCTTGTTATAGATGCCGGTTTATCTCCGGACTTGTTTTTTCACCAAAATGACATTAGCTACTTTACGCTGCCCTTCGTGATCCCATTTTTTATTGTCAGTTGGATAGTTGATAACACCATTATCGGGCATTCCGTTTACCCATAAAGTGGTAGAACCCCCGCCATCAAAATTAATGGCACTGGTACAGCCTAACCAACGCATTAATTTGGTTAGTTCGAACAAACTCATGCCTGCGGAGTTTTCATTTCTTCCGTCAACGGTTAACAAAATTACCCTCCCGTTTGGTTTTATGCCCAGGCAGGTGCGCGGATGACGCAAGCGGTTAAATCCGGCTGTATCTAGTGTTTCATCAACGCGGTTTAAGGTTAACAATGGTCCGTTTAACAAAACATTTTGGGCAGTTAATTTGGTTTCCCAGTCGGTTGTTCCATCCCACTTTTTGATCGAAATCTTTCCGTTTTCAATAACAAGCGCTGCTTCCTGGTGCCTTGCCCGATTTCCATGCTTATCCAGGCGGTTAGTATTAATGGTTTTTCCGTTAACACGAACAAAATCTACCGACCCTCCATTTTTCACATCAAAAAAATTGCCGTTGACCGCAGCAATTGCGGTATCGCGCAGTCCAAAACTACTGGTCGTAATCAGTTCTTTTTCTTCTGCACCAATGGCAAATACTGCTTTTCGTCCTGTATTTTTAATTTCGAGAAAAGAAATATTTTCGTTTGCAGCGAAAAGATTTTTCTGATCAAAGTGATGCCGGTATAAAACCACCTGTTTGGCAACGCTGTTTTTCTGCCATTTGGTTTTTACGATTGTTAGCGAATCTGCACTTTGGCCAAATACAGCTAAACTGCAGGTAAATAAAGCAATGGCAAGTGTTATTTTTTTAAGCATGATAGCCGTTTTGATCATAAAATTAAAAAACTGTTGTGGGTTTAGCTTAAAGCATCAAGAATTATACAAACGAACCAAAACAAAAAACGGAGCGATCAATTTAATGATCTGCTCCGTTCTTTTGATTTCGATTGAGTAGATTAGATAATGAGTGAATTTGGGCGCTTAATAATCGAACATGCTATCATTCAATCCCTCTATCATTTAATTATTTTATTTCTTCGGATCTAAAATATCTTTAATTCTGATATTTAAATCTTCGTAGTGTGCTTTGGTAATGGCATCGCCTGCTGTTGCTCTGGCTTTTGTTGTAGCCAATAAGGTTTTCAACTCTGCCCTAACCAATGGTCTGATATCAGATAAGCCAACATTGATTGGCGTTAAACCATAACTTGCGGCATAATCTGCAGGGAATCCAACCGGAAGTTCTGCTTCTTTGGTCATTAAATCCTGCAAACGATCTACATAAGCACGTTGTAAATTACGTTTAAATGCATCTGCTCTTCCTGCAACAAATACCGATGATCTTAAGTCAGTAAATAATTCAGGCAAGGTGTATGCTTTGGCTGCACCGTTTTTAGTTTCGTTATCTAACAAACGTGCAATACGCGGAGCAGATAATAAGTTGCCTAAAGTATTCGCTTGAACACTTTTAATGCGGTTTAACAATACACCGTTATCAAATTTGCTCAACTGGTCATTGCTGATTAACCAGAGTGGCGTTGTAAATAACTGTTGATTGAAAAAGGTAACCGCTTCTTTTTGTTTTGCTTTAGGCAAATAAGCGTAAACCGGTCCTTTTTGCTCGTAGGTTTTAAAGTTTTCGCTTAATCCACCAACGTTTGCAGCCACATGTCCCATATAACGGTTAAACTGGCCAACAATTTCTGTGTAGATTTCTTTTAAATCGCTATAGTCTTTTCCTTTTTGGTAAGTCCATTTTTCTACATTAGGTAAAATGCGTTTTAAGTTGGCAATGCCATAAGTACTTGCTTTCATCGCATTGTCGCCCAAATCTTCGCTTTGCAAACGAGGATCTAATGAAGTTCCCTGGCGGCCATAGAAATACAGCGGATTACCTGCATTTTTTAATGTCCACTGATCTAAAATTTCTTTTTCCTGCTCAGCAGTTTTGTTTCCAGGAATCCAGGAATATCCCCATTTCACTACCCATTTATCGTATTCTCCAATTTGAGGGTGAAGTTTGGTTACACCATCACCAGGTTGAGCGATGTAGTTAAAACGCGCATAATCCATAATAGATGGCGCTGTACCATGTTTATCTGTAAATGCTTTCGAACGTAATGAATCAACCGGATAAGCATAACTTGAGCCAAAGTTATGAGGTAAACCTAATGTATGGCCAATTTCGTGTGAAGAAACAAAACGGATCAATTCGCCCATTTGTGCATCAGTAAATTTAGCTTTACGTACTTCTGGGTTAATGGCTGCTGTTTGTACAAAGTACCAGTTGCGCAACAGGTTCATAACATTATGGTACCAACCAATATGCGTTTCTAAAATCTGTCCGGTACGGGGATCGCTAATGTGCGGACCATAAGCATTTGCAATATCTGATGCAAAATAACGAACAACCGAATATCTCGAATCTTCTACGCTAAATTGAGGATCTTGTTGCGGGCTTGGTGCTTCTTTACCAATGATGGCATTTTTGAAACCAGCCGCTTCGAACGCTACCTGCCAATCGTTAATACCCTGGATTAAAAATGGTACCCATTTTTTTGGTGTTGCAGGATCGATATAAATTACAATCGGTTTTACCGGTTCTACCAATTCGCCACGTTTGTAAGCATTGGTATCTTTGGGAACTAAATTCCAGCGGTGGATATAGGCTGTACGCTCTGCCTTTTGTGCATTGGTTCCATAATCAATTTGAGATTGACCAAAGAAACCAACTCTGCTATCCATTATTCTGGCTTTTACAGGGGTTTTTGGCAATAACAACATCGATGTATTGAATTCGAAAGTAACTGCTCCATTACTATTATCGGTTGGAGATTCTGCTGCACGATATGTTTTAGCTGTTTTTACTTCAACGTTAATAGGGAAAGTTTTTACCGTATCGATATAAGAACGTGTTGCATCGTACATGGTCACTTTATAAGCCTTGCGGATCTGATCGGTAGCACCAATCGCCATTACATCACCGTTATAGAAATCGGTAACATCAATTACAACGCCTGTAGTGTCTTTATTATAAGCTTTAATTTCAAAGCTGGCTAAAATCTGTGCAAGATTAGAGTTTTGTACCGATTCGTACATATCGCTGTTCGGATCGGCCTTGGTTGAATAGCTTGGTACACGAATGTAAACCTGTTTACCTCTACGCTCCCATTTCCACACTTGTTCGTTTAATTGTTCTCCACCATATTGCTGGTTGCCAACTTTTACGCCCGCAGGTACTTTTGCTAAACGGGTAACCACAAGCATTTCGCGGTTTATCATCGAATCTGGTATCTCAAAATACCATTTATCGTCAACTTTGTGTGTTTTAAATAAACCGTTTGTTGTTCTGGCTTTTGCGGTAATTACTTCTGAGAATGGTTTAATTCCTTCTTTTTTTGGAGCTGCTGCCGGAGTTGCAGTTGGCGTTGCTGGAGTTGCTCCTTTTGTGGTTTTAGATTTTTTCTGGGCATATACGGAACCTGATCCGGCTACACCAAGTGCTACGATACCTGCAAGGGCAAGTACCTTAAAGTTTTTCTTCATGTGTATATAAAAGTTAGTTTGCTTGACAATAAGAGGTTAAAGTTAGAATCTTGTTACACGACAATTGTTTTGTAACTGGAAAATTACGCTTTTCAGATCCGCTTTTCAAGGCGCACCACCTTAAAATAGACTTGATTATCTCTAAAAATTTCGAAGATTACATTTCTATCAGCTTTCGATTTAAACATTTCGGTCAGCTCGTTTAAAGTATACGCATCTACGCTTTTAAAGTTTACCGCAATAATTTCATCATCAGGACATAGTCCCGCTTTTTCTGCCGGACTATTTTCGTCTATCTCGCCAATCAATACTCTTTTATACTCTTTCTGATCGAGATAAAGCACCATACCGATCATATCGTGCTCGAAAGGGGTTTTACTTAATCCATTGGGTTTAACATAAATAAAGCCTTCCTGGTAATTAAACTGGATGTTAAATTTCCGCAATAAATCAGCCCCTAAATTTCCATTCCGCTTTGATAAATCGATCTTGTCTGCAATAGTTTTAAAATCGGGAAATCCGGCAACAACGTCTTTAAAAGGATAACCTCCAACATTAAATTTACCTACGCGCCCCACGTATCCCTTAATCTGTCCACTGATACTCATCCCGAGATTAGCTTTGATTTTTTTTTCAGGCAGGGGGAATTCAGTTCCATTTAACATTTCGAGTGATAAAGCATGGCTGGCACCGGTATCCATTAAAAACCTGGCCTCAACAGCTTTGCCCCCGGGAACATCAACAGTGGCCAGAATATATGGTTTCTGGTTCTCTATCTCAATAGGTATTTTTTTTCCACGGTATTTAATCTTGGCGTAGCGATCGTAAATAATCAGCCTGTTTTCACTGTATCGGATATCAACAATAAAGCTGTTAAAAAAACTAAAGCCCAACAATCCATAAATTTTCAGTCCCAAGTGCCCCGACAGGTTAAAGAGATCTTCTTTTAAGATTGCCGTTGGTATATTCTTAATGTTTGTACTGCCTACTTTAACATCGAGACTTTGAGAAACATAAGCTTCAACGGTTTCGATGCCCAGACCAGAAACTTTAATTTTACGAAGCTTACTAAAGTTCAAAGAATCGATAATGGATGGATCTGTAATAATCATTGGTCCAACGCCGGTATCTAGCACAAAATCATAGGGGCCTTTCCCGTTTACGTATACCGGAATAACCATTAGGTTTTTAATGCACTTAAAAGAAATGGACTGTTTTTGCCGGTTTCTTTTAAAAAGGAATTCCTGTCCAAATCCGGAAAAAGTAAGCAATACCAAGCCCAAACAAATTGTGAATTTGCGTAAACAGATTATTACACCGGGGCTATATTTGGTTAACATTAAACTAAATTTAATAAATTAGTTGATAATTATGTCCCCCTAAATTTAGAACATGTTTCCTTTAAAAAGCTATAATTTTATTTTTCTTGCGTTTGTACTCGCTGTTTGTTTGTTAACGGGTTGTTCAACCAATAAGATCATTTCGAAAAAAGTAGCTAAAACATTCAAAAATTCACAGGTAATCAAACAATATCAGGTGGGTTTTGCGCTTTATAATCCGGCAGATCAAAAAATGATTTATCAGAAAGATGCCGATAAGTATTTCACACCGGCATCAAACACCAAACTTTATACTTTTTTTGCGAGTTTAAAAATGCTGCCGGACTTAATGCCTGCGTTAAAATATATTGAACGGAATGATTCATTGATTTTCTGGGGCACAGGCGATCCGGCTTTTTTACAGTTTGCCGTAAAAGACAAATCGGCTTACAATTTTCTTTTGGCTTCGAACAAAAAACTATTCTTTTCTCCGGGACGATATTCGGGTAGTTTTTTTGGCGACGGCTGGTCGTGGGATGATTACGATTATTATTATCAGCCAGAAATTACCGAAATGCCAATTATGGATAACATGGTTACTTCTACTTATCTTACTCCAAATAAAATCAATATCGAACCAAAGGTTTTTGCGCCCTGTTTTGAAATAGATTCTACTAAAAAAGCTGGTAGTTTCCAGGTAAGCAGAGATTTTTTAAGCAACCGCTTTCATTATCCCGCCGTTTCAGTGCCGCCAGGTTACAATCAGCAAAACCCATATAAAACCAGTGCACATGTTACTGTCGAAATATTATCAGACACGCTGCACAAAGCAGTGGGCATAGTCGATTTTAAAATCCCCTCCTATGCTAAAACTTTACCGGGCGCTAAGCGCGATTCTGTTTTAAAACACATGATGTTACCCAGCGATAATTTTATCGCCGAACATTTATTATTGGTTTGCTCCAATCAGATTGGCGATACATTGAGTACTACAAAAGCGATTGATTACATTACTAAAAACTACCTTTCTTTTTTGCCCGATAAAGTAAAGTGGGCTGATGGATCTGGCCTGTCCCGTCAGAATTTATTTACGCCGCGTGATAATGTATACCTTCTCGATTCCATTTACAAATTGGTAAACAATCCGGAAAAGCTTTTTAACCTGTTACCTGCAGGTGGAAAAAGTGGTACTTTAAAAAGCGCTTACCCCAAAACCGACAAACCTTTTGTTTTTGGGAAAACCGGCTCGCTGGGTGGTGTTCATAATCAAAGCGGCTATGTACTCACTAAAAAAGGTAAAACCTATATCTATTCTTTCATGAACAACAGCTTTGTAAAACCAACTGCCGAGGTACGTGCAGAAATGGTTAGGATAATCACTTATATACACGATAATTTTTAAGTATATGTAACACCAGTTAATACCTACCCTATGAAAAAAATCTATTTATTGATGGGCATTTCTATCCTGCTGGTCATATCATCCTGTAAGAAAAACGATCCGCTAACCGATCCTACCGGGCCTCCTATACCTGCAACACCCTATATACCCGACAATAGTTTTAAAATTGTGAGCTATTTTCCAAGCTACCGGGATCCGGCCGGTGTGGCAGATTCGAAGTTCAAAATGATTACGCACCTCTTTTATGCTTTTCTAAATCCCAATACCGACGGAAGCTTAGCGACATTGGAACAACCTGGCCGATTTACAACCGTAATGCAAAAGGCTAAGGCTAATGGTGTAAAAACAGGCATATCGATATCGGGCACGAAAAGTATTTTTGTAACCATGGCGGCATCTGCAACGGCCAGAAACCTGTTTGTGAAAAATGTGCTAACTTTTACCAAAACAAACAATCTGGATGGCGTAGATATGGATTGGGAATACCCAAGCACCAGCGATGGATCGGCAGACAATTACGTGCTCCTGATGAAGGAACTTTCAGATTCGTTACACAAATACCATAAATTTTTAAGTGCGGCCATTACCCCGGGTGTATATGCCGGCAGTATTAGAGATGGATTAAAATCGGAAGTTTTCCCTGTTGTAGATTTCTTTAATATTATGGTTTATGACGGCATTGGCTGGGATAAAAATGAACCTATTCAACATGCATCGTACAACATGGCCGTTGCCAGTTTAAATTATTGGTTAAGCACCCGTGGCATGCCGAAGGAGAAAGCTGTTTTGGGCATCCCGGCTTATGGTAAAAATGCCAGTAACTCGGCCAAGGCCTACCGTGATTTTGTAACCGCGGGTGCCGATGTAAGTTTAGATAATGTATTAATTGATGGCGTTCAATTTTACTTTAATGGAACGATAACCACCAGAAAAAAAGCTAAACTCGCCAAAGATATGGCAAATGGAATCATGTTCTGGGAATTCTACCATGATGACAATGGCGATAAATCTATTATCCGCGCTGCCAATGATGAGCTTGGGAGAAACTACAATTAATATGAAACCTAACTTTAAATCGATTGATCAGCCTTTTGCTAACCAAATAAATATTGAGGGAAAGACCTATTTATATTTTGGCGGAACAGCTTATCTGGGCATTCCCAAAAATCAGGATTTCATTGATTTATATATCGAAGGGATTAAAAAGTTCGGTTTAAACAACGGAACAAGTCGTACCAACAACATTCAATTAGGTATTTATGATGATGCCGAAAAAGTAGCTGCACTACGCTACGGAACTGAAGCCGCACTGATTACCTCTAGTGGTTATTTGGCGGCGCAGCTTACCGTTAAAGAACTGTCGAAATTAGGAAAAGTAATTTATGCTCCGGCTACACACCCCTCGCTTTGGCTGGCAGAAAATCAAACCAAAAATTTAATGTTATTTCGAGATTGGATTGCAGAAACGATTGAAAGCATAAATTCATCGGAAGAAAAAACCTGGGTTTTGATCAGCAATTCGATGAACAATCTTGTGCCCGAAATTTATGACTTCGACTTTGTAAAAGAGATCCGTAAGGATAAAAATATAATTCTCGTTGTTGACGATTCGCATGGAATCGGTGTAAATAATAACGGAACGAGCGCTATCGCAAATCTTCCTAAGCAAGAAAACATCGAAAATATAGTGGTTGCCTCGATGGCAAAAGCACTAGGTGTAGATGCGGGCCTGGTTTTGGCCTCAGATAAAATGATCCTTAAACTTAAAGCCGCAAATACCTTTATAGGTGCTTCTCCGCCAAGTCCAGCCGCACTTTATGCCTTTATCCATGCTGAAGAAATATATCGAAAGGCCTTAAATAAACTGAAAAACAATATGGCCATGTTCGAAACGGTTTCAAATCTTACCTGGAAACACGAATATGGTTTTCCGGTCTATCTGCTGGGCGATGTAAACTTTTCAGAACGTCTTTTACAACAGCAGATCCTGATTTCGTCTTTCCCTTATCCAAATCCCAACGACAAAATTTTAGATCGTATAGTCCTTTCTGCCTGGCACGAAAAAGAGGATATTGAAAAGCTGATAACAGCTATAAATTTTTAACCTTTCCTTATCCAATTAATTTTTCAATATTTATAACATGAAAAAACTGTTCGTATTCCTGTCGTTAACGCTTCTCTTTGCCAATATAGTTTCTGCACAAACCACCAATGTTTGGATTGTTAGGCACGCAGAGAAAGATAAGTCTAATCCACAGGATACCAACCCCAATCTCTCTGATGAAGGAAGGATTCGTGCAGGAGATTTAGCAACCTACCTAAAAAAGGTAAAATTCGATGTTGCTTTTGCCACCCCAACCAAAAGAACGCACCAAACCCTAGATTCACTGGTGATTCCGAAGGTGATCGATTATAAAGACATTAAATCGCTTGTAGACAGCATTAAAACCAATTATGTTGGCAAAACTGTTATTGTAGCTGGCCACTCGAACACCGTACTGGAAATTATTGAAGCCCTTGGCGGCAAAAAGCCTAAGGAGGAATTAACAGACGATGATTACGATTATATTTTTGAATTATCAGTAAAGGAAGATAAAGCAAGGGTAAAAATGGAGCAATACGGGAAACCGCATCATTTGTAAACCTGCCATCGTCATGCTGAACTTGTTTCAGCGTCTACTTATTTACCCAAAAGATCCTGAAACAAGTTCAGGATGACGAAACCTGTTAAAGTTTTTCGAAGGGAATATCCATCAAGTCGTACTTTTTCCATCCCGAAAAATCGTAGTGCCACCATTCGTTCTCTAGTACGTTCATCTGGTATTTACGCATGATAGCGATCAGAAAATCGCGGTTTTTCTTAACCTCTGGCGATACATTTTCGTATTTCGCGGCGGCAGCGGCCAAAAAACTATCGTAAGGGGTTGGCATTGGTATTTCTTTACCTGTTTTCAGGCTAATCAAAGTTAAATCTACCGCACAACCTCTGTTATGTTTAGATCCTTTTGCCGGATTGGCCACAAAATTTTTATCGCTGGCCTTTTTATAAAACTCAATGGTAACCGCATAAGGACGATAACCATCAAATATTTTCAAGCCATAGCCTTTTTTATTTAATTCCTTCTGGATTTTTTTTAATGATGTTACAACTGGTTTTCGTGCAAAAGCCCTCGCCTGTTTATACATTACCTGCTGCATAAAGTTGTTCTTAGTGGCGTAGCGGATATCTAATTTGATATTGGGAATGGCTTTTTTGATTTCAACGAGTTCGTTATCCGGATTTGTTTTAATCGCTGCCAGGTATTGATTATAGGAACTTACCACCACCAGCTTTTTTACGCCAACAGGTTTATTTTGAGCGCAAGTAATTACCGAGAGGAAAAGAAATAACGTAAAGAGGTTGAATTTCATTTTTTTTAATGTCAAGTAGCAAGCGTCAAAAGGTAACCCATTATCCAGCTCACATCGTCCATTTTACATTTTTGCTTATTGATTCGAAACCACCAATAATTCAAGATCTTTAAAGGGCAGATTAAACATATCAGACAGGTCTTTATTGGTACAATTACCCTGATAAATATAAAGTGCTTCGCGAATACCCGGATTATTCCAAACCATATTCATTAAACCGCCAAATTCACCAATATCCAATAAAATGGGGGCAAAAATATTCGTTAAAGCGTAAGATGCCGTTCTCGGTACACGGGAAGCTATATTGGGCACACAATAGTGAATTACATCGTATTTTCTAAACACGGGATTGGTGTGGTTGGTCACCTCAGAAGTTTCAAAACAGCCTCCCTGATCAATGCTTACATCAATTACCACCGAATGCGGTTTCATCCGGGCAACAGTTTCTTCCATTACAATACATGGACTGCGGCCATGGCTTGCTCTGATGGCACCGATTACTACATCGCAGGTAACAATGGCTTTATTCAAAACAATAGGCTGCATTACCGAAGTAAATACCCTGCTACCCAAATTATTCTGCAGGCGGCGTAAACGGTAAATGGAACTATCGAAAACTTTTACTTCGGCCCCTAATGCCAAAGCTGTTCTGGCGGCATACTCACCCACTGTTCCTGCACCCAAAATGACAATCTCGGTTGGCGGAACACCAGTAAAGCCACCAAGCATTAAACCTTTCCCTCCTGTTACATTACTCAGATATTCAGCCGCAATTAAAATAGAGGTCGACCCCACTATTTCGCTCATGGCGCGTACCACACTGAGTACATTCCCTTCGTCGCGAAGGTTCTCAAAACATAAGGCATTAATTTTTTTCTGCATTAATGCCTTCAGGTAATCTTGCTTTAAAGTTCCGGTTTGCAACGAAGAAATCAGTGTTTGCCCTTTATGCATCATCTCGATCTCTTCTAACATGGGTGGTGCAATTTTCACCAGGATATCAGCATCGAAAACTTCTTTTTTGTTATAGGCAATTTTAGCACCCTGTTCAGCATATTCGGTATCCGAAAAATTTGCGCCTGTGCCCGCTCCGCTTTCCAAAACCACACGATGCCCGTTGTTAACGAGCAGCGCCACAGATAAAGGGGTTAGCGCTATTCTATTTTCCTGGAAAGAAATTTCCTTGGGTATTCCTATGTATAGACTGTTTTTTTTATTTCTGGTTTCTAACTTTGCCTCTTGCGTTTGTAGTAAACCCTGACGAGCTATATCGGCCATTCCTTCGCGTAATCCTGTAGCCATGTTGAATTAAAATTTTGGTAGTTTTAGGTTGTTCAAGGTAAGGAAAATCTGTTAATTTATTGATAACTAATTGTTATACCTTCGAAAACCTGAATAATCTGCGGTTTTCATCCAGCACATTTATCTCAACCTTAACATGATTTTCGGGCAATAACTCTTCCACTCGTTCCGGCCATTCTATTAAACAAACGCCACCTCCATAAAAATATTCTTCATAGCCCAAATCATAGGCTTCGTGAATATCTTTTATTCTATAAAAATCAAAATGGAACACCGAACCGTTAGGACTTTCATATTCATTAACGATGGAATAAGTAGGACTTGAAACCACATCATCAATACCTAAATGTTTACAGAAATTTTTAATGAAAGTTGTTTTTCCAGCCCCCATATCGCCCTCAAAAATGAAGACTTTTTGGCTCCCGGCAAAATCTGAAAGCTGTTGTGCAACAGCAGGTAAATCGGCTAAACTATTTACTTCGATATCCATTTTAAAAAAATAAAGGCAAAAGTAATACATAATTGCATTGCTTTTGCCTTTTATATCTGGTCATTTCGACTGAAGCAAAGCGAAATGGAGAAATCTGCTATAGATTTCTCGACTGCGCTGCACTCCGCTCGAAATGACGGGTCTCAAATCTAGTATCTCAATTCTATTTTTATTATCTCGGCGAATACGTCACTACCGGAATAATCATTTCCTCCAGAGAAATACCGCCATGCTGGAAGGTTTCATTGTAATAATTCACAAACTGATTGTAATTATTCGGATAAACGAAATAACTGTCTTCCCTTGCAAAAATATAACTGCTGCTGATATTGATTTTAGGCAACAACGCATCATGAGGATTTTTAATCAAAAACACCTCCTTGGCATTAAAATTAAGGTTTCTACCCTGTTTGTACCTTAAATTGGTGTTTGTACTCCTGTCGCCAATTACTTTAACCGGTTTTTTAACCCTGATTGTCCCATGATCGGTAGTTATGATCACTTTAACCTTTTTCTGAGAGATTTTTTTCAATAAATCCCAAAGTGGCGAATGCTCAAACCAGGATAGGGTTAACGAGCGGTAAGCGGCATCATCATTAGCCAGCTCGCGGATCATCTGCATATCGGTACGGGCATGGCTCAACATATCCACAAAGTTGAATACAATGGCATTGAAATCGTTCTGCAATAAATTATTGGTCTGGTCTACTAAATCTTTTCCCTGTTCGAAAGTTAAGATCTTGTTATAGCTGAACTTACAATCTTTTCTGATGTTGCGTTTAATATTATCGGCCAAAAATGCTTCTTCGTGCATATTTTTTCCACCTTCATCATCATCGTTCTGCCAAAGCTGAGGGAAACGTTTCTCCATATCCAGCGGCATCAATCCAGAAAAGATAGCATTACGCGCATATTGTGTAGCCGTAGGTAAAATACTGGTATACATATCTTCCTCATCAATCCTGAAATATTCAGAAATTAAGGGATTGATAATTTTCCACTGATCGTAACGTAAATTATCAATCAGAATAAAAAATACCGGTGTAGTATCGTTAATATGCGGGAAGGCCTTTTTCTTTAATAACTCGTTAGAAAGTAAGGGCGCTTTATCTTTTTCTTTAATCCAGCCTAAATAATGTTCTTCAATAAATTTAGAAAACTGTGTGTTGGCTTCCTGTTTTTGCATGGTCAAAATTTCATGCATCTGCGGATCGTCGAGTTTTTCTAATTCCAGCTCCCAGAAAACGATTTTTTTATACACATCCACCCACTCTTCATAATTAAGCCTATCGCCCAGGGTCATACCCAACCTGCGGAAATCCTGTTGATAAGCCATGGAAGTTTTCTCGCTTACCAGACGTTTGTTATCAATCAGTTTTTTAATGGTTAAAAGAACCTGCTTAGGGTTTACCGGTTTAATCAGATAATCATCTATTTTGCTACCAATCGCATCCTCCATCAAATTTTCTTCTTCACTTTTGGTAATCAGCACAACAGGAACATCGGGATTAAGGTTTTTAATGGCCGAAAGGGTTTCAATCCCGCTCATGCCTGGCATGTTTTCATCCAAAAAAACCAGATCAAAATGAGCTTTCCCAAAGGCCTCTAACGCATCATTCCCATTGGTAAATGTGGTTACATTATATCCTTTATCATTTAGCAATAATATATGCGGTTTTAATAAGTCGATTTCATCATCGGCCCATAATATTTTAGTTTCTTGCATGTTTTTGTAAAAATAGGTAAGTATTGCCTTTTAATTTTGGCAGGTAAATCAAACTATAAATAAAAATAGCAATTTTTGTACCGTATCTATCTATTTAACTATTTTTAACGATTGAACAAGAAGAAAATAATAAATGACCCGGTATACGGTTTCATCAGCATTCCATCCGAATTAGTTTACGATGTGATCTCACATCCTTATTTCCAGCGTTTGCGTTATATCAAACAGCTTGGAATGACACATTTGGTTTATCCGGGGGCATTACATACGCGTTTCCACCATGCTTTAGGTGCCATGCATTTAATGAGTTTGGCCATTAATCTTTTAAGAAGTAAAGGGCATAACATCACCGAGGGCGAAGAAGAAGCCGCCATTTTGGCCATTTTACTGCACGATATCGGCCATGGCCCTTTTTCGCACGCATTAGAACATTCTTTGGTGAGCGGAATCAAACACGAAGATATTTCGGCAAAACTGATGCACGATTTAAACGCACATTTTGATGGACGGTTAACACATGCCATCGAAATTTTTAACGGCACCTATCCTAAAAAGTTTCTTCATCAATTGATTTCTGGTCAGTTAGATCTCGATAGAATGGATTATTTAAACCGCGACAGCTTTTTTACAGGGGTAAGCGAAGGGGTAATCAGTTTCGACAGGATTATTAAAATGTTTAACGTTTATGACGATGATCTGGTAATTGAGGAGAAAGGCATTTATTCTATCGAGAAGTTTTTAATTGCCCGGAGGCTGATGTACTGGCAGGTTTATCTGCATAAAACCGTTATTTCTGGCGAGATGATTTTGGTAAAGCTATTGGAGCGCGCCAAAGAATTATCAGCCACCGGAACCGATTTATTTGCTTCACCCTCATTAAATTATTTCTTAAAGAACGATATTAACGAGGCCAATTTCTTCGCCCAGCACGAAAATCTTGAACATTTTACCAACCTGGATGATCAGGACATTTATGCCGCAGTTAAGGTTTGGACCAAACACCCGGATAAAATTTTGTCTACCTTATGTAAAATGCTTACTTCCAGAAATCTTTATAAAGTAGAAATGGGTAATGAAATGGCAAATCGAGACCGTGTAAACTTTTTGCAGGATGCCGCGGTTAATTTATTAGAAATTAAGCCGGAAGAAGCCCGTTATTTTGTTTTTACCGATTCTATCCAAAACCGCGCTTATAATGCAGGCGTTGGAAATATTAAGATTTTGATGAAAAATAACGATATTGTAGATATTGCAAAGGCCTCTGATTTATCAAATCTGGAGTCGCTGCAAAAAACTGTAGAAAAATATATCCTCTGTTACCCCAGAGGGATTTAAGGTTATTTAACAAAATATTTAACTTTTAGTGCCGTTTTAAGTCTTATTATTGTGTAAAATATACACAGTTAACCCGAGCAGGTTTTTTTGTTCATATCAATTTAACATATACCTTTGTACGATGCAATTTACTGCCACGCAGATAAGTCAGTTTCTAAACGGTTCCATTGATGGTAACCCTGACGTAGCCGTTACCGAACTTTCTAAAATAGAAGACGGAAAGGAAGGCTCTTTGTCTTTTCTTTCGAACCCTAAGTATGAAAACTTCTTGTATTCTACTCAGGCTTCTGTCGTTATCGTTTCAAAGGACTTTGCGCCTACCCAGCCCTATACCAGTACCTTAATCAGGGTTGAAAATCCTTATAGTGCTTTTACCATTTTGCTGGATAAATATAACGAAGCAGTAAACGCACAGGCAGCACAATCTGGAATTGATAAGCTGGCTTTTGTGCACCCAACAGCAAAAATTGGCAAAAATGTGTTTATCGATGCCTTTGCCTATGTTGCCGAAAACGTAGAAATTGCAGATGGATGTAAAATAAATGCGCAAACTTTTATTGGCGCTAATTCTAAAATCGGCAATAACAGCACTTTTTTCCCTGGCGTAAAAATTTATCACAACTCGGTAATCGGTAGCAGGGTTGTTATCCATTCCAATACCGTTATCGGAAGCGATGGTTTTGGTTTTGCACCGCAAAAGGATGGCACCTACAATAAAATACCTCAAATCGGAAATGTCATTATCGAAGATGATGTAGAAATTGGGGCAAATACAACGGTTGACCGTGCAACAATGGGATCAACAATTGTGAAAAAAGGTGCAAAAATCGATAATCTGATCCAGATTGCGCACAATGTAGAGATTGGTGAAAACACCGTTTTAGCTGCACAATCAGGTATATCAGGCAGTACAAAAATTGGCCCTAACAGTGTTGTTGGCGGACAAGTGGGTATCGCCGGGCACTTAACCTTAGCTAAAGGCACCCAAATTGGCGCGCAGGCCGGTATCAATTTTAATATTACTGAAGAAAATAAACAATGGCATGGTAGTCCGGCGCAGCCACTGCGCAACTGGATGCGTGCCTCCGTAATTTTCAAACATCTTCCAGATGTAGAAAAAAGAATAAACGCGCTCGAAGAGGAATTGAAAAAGCTTACAGCTGAACTGGAAAAGAATACAATACACAATGAACGTTAGACAAAAAACGATTAAACAAGAAATATCAGCATCTGGTGTTGGTTTACACACAGGCGCTAATGTTACTTTAACATTTTGCCCGGCCCCCGAAAATCATGGCTTTAAATTTCAGCGTATTGATTTAGATGGCCACCCGATTATCGAAGCCGATGCAGATAACGTTACAGATACCTCAAGAGGTACTACGCTAACCCAAAATGGAGCCAGCGTAAGTACTGTAGAACACGTAATGGCATCTTTGATTGGTATGGACCTTGATAACGTGCTCATTAAATTAGACGGACCAGAAACACCCATTATGGATGGCAGCTCTATCCAGTTTGTTGATTTGCTGGAAGAAGTAGGTACAGTTGAGCAAAATGCAGATCGCGAGTATTTCACCATTCCACATAACATTACCTATACCGAAGAAGATAGAAAAGTAGAAATTGTAGCCATGCCGTTAGACGATTATCGTTTTACGTGTATGATTGATTATAATTCTCCTGTTTTGGGCAGCCAGCATGCCGGCATTAATACCATTGCAGAGTTTAAGAAAGAAATTGCTTCTTGCCGTACTTTCTGTTTCTTACACGAACTGGAATACCAATTATCTCACAATTTAATTAAGGGTGGCGATTTAAATAACGCCATTGTAATTGTAGATAAAGAAGTTACGAAGGATGAATTAAGCCACCTGGCTAAATTATTTAACCGTAAAGATATCGATGTTGCCCCTCAGGGGATTTTAAATAACATGGAACTGCGTTATCAAAACGAACCTGCCCGTCATAAATTATTGGATATGATTGGCGATTTGGCTTTGGTTGGGATGCATTTAAAAGGCCATATTATGGCGGCCCGTCCAGGTCACGCAGCAAACGTTGCTTTTGCAAAAAAGATTAAAGCAGCCATTAAAAAAGAGAAAAACAAAAAAATACAAAAGGTTTACGATCCCAGTGCAAAACCATTATATGACGTAGTTCAGATTATGGATATTTTGCCTCACCGCCAACCATTTTTATTTGTTGATAAAATATTAGAACTTTCAAAAAACCACGTGGTGGGCGTCAAAAACGTAACCATGAATGAGGAGTTTTTTAAAGGTCACTTTCCTGGTGCACCGGTTTTTCCTGGTGTAATTCAAATTGAGGCTATGGCTCAAGTTGGTGGTATTTTAGTGTTAAGCACCGTTCCAGATCCTAGAAATTATTTAACCTATTTCTTAAAAATAGATAACGTACGCTTTAGAGCTCAGGTTTTGCCTGGCGATACTATTGTTTTCCGCTGCGATTTACTGGAACCCATCAGAAGGGGCATTGCCCAGATGAAAGGTGTGGGTATGGTTGGCGAAAAAATCGTTGTCGAAGCCGAAATGATGGCTCAAATCTCAAAAGTTAAACAAGCAGAACCCGCTCAATAATGATACAACCTTTAGCATATATACATCCTCAGGCAAAAATTGCCGAAAACGTGGTAATTGAACCCTTTGTAGTGATACATAAAGACGTTGTAATTGGAGAGGGAACATGGATCGGATCGAACGTGACCATTATGGATGGCGCACGTATCGGTAAAAACTGCCGAATATTTCCTGGTGCTGTTATTTCTGGCGAACCGCAGGATTTAAAATTTGCAGGCGAAATTACGACTGCAGAAATTGGCGACAATACCACCATACGTGAGTGTGTTACCATTAACCGTGGTACTAAAGACAAATGGAAAACCACTATCGGTAGCAATTGTTTAATTCAGGCGTATTCGCACATCGCGCACGATTGTGAGGTTGGCAATAATTGTATTTTCTCCAACAGCACCACATTAGCTGGCCACATTACCATTGGAAACAATGTAGTTTTGGCAGGCTTGGTGGCTATACATCAATTTGTTAAAGTGGGTTCTTATGCTTTTGTAACCGGTGGTTCATTGGTGCGTAAAGACGTCCCTCCTTATGTTAAAGCGGCCCGCGAGCCACTTTCTTATGCGGGTATTAACTCTGTAGGTTTACGCAGAAGAGGTTTTACCAACGAGCAGATTGACGAGATTCAGGAAATTTACCGTGTACTTTTTGTAAAACACAATAACGTAACCAAAGCTTTAGACATGATCGAAGCCGAATTTAAACCTACTGAAATCCGTGATGAAATTGTAGATTTTATCCGCAATTCTAACCGTGGGGTAATGAAGGGCTTCGGAATGGGAAGCTAATTAAGGTAGCAGACTGAAGGGTTTAAGGTGGAGGGTGAAACCCATTGTCTTAACCAAATTCTAATAAATATTCATGAGTGATTTAACGCTAATCAGGACCAATTCAGACGATACCGATTTTAGGAATTTGGTTGCTTTATTGGATAAAGATTTAGCGGTTAGAGATGGTGATGACCATGCGTT
Organism: Pedobacter sp. GW460-11-11-14-TSB4; assembly: GCF_059423705.1. Classification (NCBI taxonomy): domain Bacteria; kingdom Pseudomonadati; phylum Bacteroidota; class Sphingobacteriia; order Sphingobacteriales; family Sphingobacteriaceae; genus Pedobacter; species Pedobacter sp. GW460-11-11-14-TSB4. The sequence goes on along the minus strand of NZ_JBWKYI010000011.1, from coordinate 76,028 downwards.
TTATGCTCAATTTAATAAAGTCGATACCATTAAAGAAGCGGTTGTCGCCTATCAAGATGGATGCCCTGTAGGTTGCGGTGCTATAAAGCCTTTTTCAGCGACTGAAGCCGAAGTTAAAAGAATGTTTGTACACCCGGATTACAGAAACCAGGGCATAGCGGCTCAAGTTTTAAATGAATTAGAAAGCTGGGCTACGGAACTCGGTTTCGCAGCATGTGTTTTAGAAACTGGTAAGAAACAGCCCGAAGCCATTGCGCTTTATCAAAAGGTGGGTTATCACATCACCCCCAACTACGGACAATACATTGGCGTTGATAACAGCGTTTGCATGTCTAAACCACTTAACGCTAAACCCTAAACGCCGGCACAAATGAACATCACTTTACAAAATGTTGGCAGAAGGTTTAATAAAGAGTGGATTTTCAGGAATTTAAGCACTGAATTTTCTTCTGGTAATAGCTACGCCATATTAGGACCTAACGGCTCTGGTAAATCAACCTTATTGAGTGTGCTGACGGGCAGTTTATCCCCTTCTGAGGGAGAAATCTCCTTCTCAGACAACAAAGATATTCCTGTAGAGAACATCTACCAATACATCAGTTTGGCAGCACCGTACCTCGAATTGGTGGAAACCTTCACTTTAAGAGAGATCATCGATTTCCATTTTAAATTCAAAAATTTTGCCCTAGGCCTTGATACTAAAAAGCTTATCGGCATATTAGGACTGGAAAAAGCAACCAACAAAGAAATTAAATACTTTTCATCGGGAATGAAGCAAAGAACCAAACTAGCTTTGGCCTGCTGCACTGATACGCCAATTTTATTTTTAGACGAACCAACGAGTAATTTAGACGTTCAGGGAATAAGTTGGTACCGTGAACTCATCGAAAATTTCGGAAAAGACCGCTTAACGATAATTGGTTCGAATCAAATACAGGAATACGACTTCTGTACAAATCAAATACAAATATCAGATTATAAGCTATTTAACGCTTAAAGCCAGCCCTTACAAAACGTCTGTTTTGTCATACATTTGTATTAAAAATAAATTTTTAAAAAAATATTTTGTAATTGATAAATTGTTCTTACCTTTGCACCACCAAAAAGAGAAACAATTATTAATTTATCTCTTTAAGTAAAAGATCATATTTTCCGTATTGCGGAATTAAAATATATAGCCTGATAAGGCAAAAGAGTTTTTCATAGTTTAGTTTGAGGTTTAGGTTGATTATGCCTTTGGAGTGGTTCCCAAAGGCATTTCTTTTATACCAATAATTCGTCATTGCGAGAAGGCTTTTTCAGCCGACAGCCTGTCCCGACCTTTCGGAAAGTAATCTACTTAAAAGACGGTCTTCACTGGCAGACTACTAATATCCATTCATTTTTTTAACTTTGGTGCTCAAAAATTAACAAAACAATATTCACTATTATAAAATGGCAAAGGCATCAGAAGTAAAAAGCGGAAATGTGCTTCGTTTTAACGGAGAGTTGGTAAGTGTAGAAGAGTACATCCACCGTACTCCGGGAAATTTAAGGGCGTTTTATCAGGCGCGTATGCGCAATGTAAAAACCGGAAAAATTGTAGAATACCGTTTCCGTACCGATGAAGAGGTGACCATTTGCCGTGTAGAAACCAACGACTATCAATATCTTTATGAAGACGGCGATTATTTAGTGGTGATGGACAACAACACTTTTGAGCAGTACAACATCCCTAAGTTGCTTTTCGGAAACTCCATTAAGTTTTTAAAAGAGGGTATGAATGTAACCATCGCTTTTGAAAGTGATGAACCGATTGTTGCACAGCTCCCTAACAGTGTAGAGTTAGAAATTACCTATTCTGAACCCGCTGTAAAAGGCGATACTTCTACCAGTGCACAAAAATACGCCACTGTAGAAACCGGAGCCGAAATCAGGGTACCCTTGTTTATTAACCAGGGCGACAAGGTTAAGGTTGATACTAAAACCGGCGAATATATGGAAAGAGTAAAATAGTATAACCGGGGTTCTAAATCTCCTTAAACCCTAAGCCTTATACCATAAAGCTTTATAGGTTTTTATCAAAATAATTTTACCTTTGCCGTCACGAAAAACTGAAATATAAATCCAATTTAGGATCATACAATATGGCAAAAGCATCAGAAATTAAAACAGGTAACATCCTTCGCATCAACAACGAACTGGTTACTGTTGACGAATGGAATCACCGTACACCTGGAAAAGGCGGCGCATTTTACACTGGTAAATTCCGTAACATTAAATCGGGCAGAATTGTTGAAGCACGTATGAATACCGACGAGGCCGTAGAAATCTGCCGCGTTGAAACCAACGATTACCAATATTTATACGAAGAAGGTGACTATCTGGTTGTAATGGACAATAATAGCTACGAGCAGTTTAACGTAGAGAAAGCTTTATTTGGTTCGGCTATTAAATTCTTAAAAGAAGGCATGAACATTATTGTTTCTATGGAAAGTGAAGAAGCCATTATGGCTCAATTACCAAACTTCGCTGAATTCGAAATTACTTATTCGGAGCCAGCAGTTAAAGGTGATACTTCTACAAACGCACTAAAAGCGGCAACATTAGAAAATGGTGTTGAAGTGAAAGTTCCGATGTTTGTAAATCAGGGCGATAAAATTAAAATTGATACCCGTACCGGAGAATATGTTGAACGTGTAAAATAATTGATTAGAACACAAGAAAAGCCCCTGAAGTGAATGCTTCAGGGGCTTTTTGGTTTCTGCATTTAGACCTGTAAAAACAACCTGCTTCGCTATCTTGTTATAAAAACATAAATTTGAATATTATGTTAAAAGCCGAAATCAGAAAGCAAGCCTTAAAAGACAGATTATTACTGAGCGACGCAGAATACGAAAACCTGAACGAAGCGCTCTTAAATGAGTTTAAAACGCTCGATTTTAGCCAAATTAAAACCTTACATATCTTTTTACCCATTATAGAAAAAAAAGAGCCCAATACTTTTTTACTGATCGAATGGCTCAATAAAAATCACCCCGAAATTAAAATCATTGTACCTAAAGCCGATTTTGAAACTGCATTAATGACCAATCATGAATATTTAGGTGTAAATGATTTAAAGAAAAACCTGTATAACATCCTCGAACCGCAAAAGGGAAACCTGCATGAGGGCGAGGTAGATCTTGTTGTTGTTCCGCTTTTAGCTTTTGACCGGCAAGGTTATCGCGTGGGTTATGGCAAAGGCTTTTACGATCGTTTTTTACAGCATATAAATGCTCAAAAAATAGGCTTATCTTTGTACCCTGCTATTGAAAAAATCGATGATGTAAATGAACACGACATTAGATTGGATTTTTGCATTACACCAACAGAAATTATAAATTTTTAAACATGCCACCAGAAATCGTTATCAAAACCGAAAAACAATACGAAGACAATATGATTGCGGTATTCGAGCTACAGGAAAAGGAAGAATTAACCGCCGAAGACCTGAAACAAATCGAACTGATGTTAAAGGCAGGAGAAAGATACGAAGCGGAGCATTTGTAGGCTACCCCGTGAATCGTCATCCTGAACTTGTTTCAGGATCTACTTCCAGGGCATAAGCCTCTCAATTAATAAAAACAAGAAAGACCCTGAAATAAATTCAGGGTGACGCGCTTAGATTAATGTGCTTTAATAAAATCACTCACCAAATAAGCAACCAGCTTAGATGTGAGTTTACTCACCCTTCCATCCAGCATCCGGGTGGCACCTTCACTGAGGTGCAAATAAGAAAATTTCTTCGCACTGGTTAAAATCAACTTTCTAATATCATTAACCGCAAAACCAGATGGGGTTTCAGCGCTGGAAAGCACATTTTGAACACAATCTAAATCGATCTCCAAACCAGCAACCGATCCTATTTCATTCACCAGGTTAGTAAAATCAGCTCCAGTTAAAATATCATCAAAAAATACAGCCTTAAGCTTTGGGTTTGTATCTATTTGATTTAAAATAGCTTCATTATTATAGTTTTGATGCAAGCCATACATCAAATAATTGTTCAGGTAATTTTCCTTTAACGCATAAGAAAAACCATTGCCACTATGCCTACCTTCCAATTCTCTTAAATCTGCGTGTGCATCAACATTTAAAACCGTTATAGGCCTTTTATGGGCTAAAGAAGTGCCCTTAATCATCGGGTAGGCATTATTGTGTCCACCACCAATTACAACAGGTATTTTACCCGTGGCTACAATTTTCTCAATTACGGGATAAACCAGGTCATCAATCTGTGCTACTTTGTTTCGCAAACCTTTTAACGAAGAATCTTCAGGTTCATCGATTTCGAAATGCCCTAAAACCAAAACCTCCTCACCACTTAAAAAGCGGTTGCTCTGGGTATTTAAAAAAGCCACTAAACCTGGTTTCCACATTGATGCTGCACCTGCAAGACCTAAGTTTGCACGCACGCCAATATCTTCTGGAATACCTAAAAGGACAAATTTAGCGCTGCTGGCTTTTAATCCTTCTACCGAAATTCCAGCCGTTGATGAAGAATCTCCAGAGTATACATTAACCCTTTCACCCAGTTTAGTTTCACCATCACGAGTGATAATTAAATGATCGATGTCGCCCTGCGAATATATTTTAAGGTTATCCATTATAAATTTCACCGTTTAAAATAACCGTTTCTATCTGCGTTTCGCCAAAGCTATAGGGCAAATAGGCTATGGAAGGCATCGGCTTAGTTATAAACAGGTTCGCTTTTTTCCCAATAGCAATGCTTCCATAATTTTCACTGATCTCCATCGCAGCTGCGCCATTTAACGTTGCAGCGTTTATCGCCTGCTCAGGGAACATCTTCATTTTAATGCATCCCAGTGAAACCACAAAATTCATATTTCCTGAAGGTGTTGAACCCGGATTGTAATCAGTAGCCAAAGCAACCGGCAAATCGGCTTTAATAAAACTTTTGGCATCAGCAAAAGGAATACCTAAATAAAACGAGCAAGAAGGGAGTAATGTTACAATGGTATCAGCATTTCTTAACGCTTGGATAGTTTGTTCATCGCTTTCTTCGAGGTGATCAACCGAAATGGCTTTATTTTGTACGGAAACCTCTACCGCGCCCGAAACGGAAAGCTGATTGGCATGTACTTTAGGTTTCAATCCATATTTTGCACCTGCCTTTAATACCTGGTCGGTTTCTTCTACAGAGAAAAATCCCTTTTCGCAAAACACATCAATATAGTCGGCCAGTTTTTCTTCTGCTATTTGAGGTAACATTTCATTAACGATTAAATCGATGTAAGCCTGATGATTGTTCTTAAATTCGGCAGGATAAGCGTGCGCAGCTAAGAAAGTTGCCTTGATAGGAATCGGAAACTGATCTTTCAACCTACGGATTACCCTGAGCATTTTGATTTCGCTGTCTGTGGTTAATCCATATCCGCTTTTAATTTCAACGGCCCCTGTTCCCTGGAGGATCATTTGTTTTAACCGCACAGATGCACTTTCGAACAACTCATCTTCCGAAGCTTTTTGGAGTTTATTGGCCGAATTTAGAATCCCCCCTCCCGCAGCGGCAATTTCCTCATAACTTTTTCCCTGGATTTTCATGGCAAACTCTTCTTCGCGTGATGCCGCAAAAACAATGTGCGTATGGCTGTCGCACCAGGAAGGAAAAATGTATCTGCCCTCAGCACTGGAAGATGGAAGATGGGAAATGGAAGATGGAAAATTGTCCATCTCACCGAAATCTTTAATCAGGCCATCTTCAATTAAAAGCCAGGCATTTTCGAGAATGGGTAAGTGATCCAGGTTATTACCACGGAGCACCGTTGTGTGTTTGGGATGCAGGCCCACGAGGCCTTTTATATTTTTGATTAGCATTGGTTAGATTGAAGGTTAATTGGTTAAACGGTATAAATTGGTTAATCGGGTTTTGGTTACAATTAGCCGAATTAACCAGTTACCCAAATACTTAATCGATCTCTAAAAGAACCGGGCAATGATCTGAATGGATCGCATCGGGTAAAATTCTAACATTTTTCAGGCGGTTTTCCATAGGCTTAGTGGCTAAATGGTAATCGATCCGCCAACCCAGGTTCTTCCCTCTCGAGCCCGCACGATAGCTCCACCAGGTATAATGGTGCGGATCTTTATTAAAATGGCGGAAGGTATCAATAAAACCATTATCCAAAAACAACTGCATCCACTCCCGTTCTTCTGGTAAAAAACCTGATGAATTGGCGTTCGATTTAGGGTTATGGATATCGATGGCGGTATGGCAGATATTGTAATCGCCACTGACAATTAAGTTGGGGATCTCTTTTCGCAATTCTCCGATGTACACATCAAAAAAACGCATAAATTCATACTTCTTAACCTGACGTTCATCTCCGCTTGAGCCAGATGGCATATAAAGGCTCATCAAGGAAAAATCGTCAAAATCGGCCCTTAAAATCCGTCCTTCTTTATCTATCCATTCCTCACCGCAGCCAAATTCGATATGATTGGGTTTAATTCTAGTCAGAATAGCTACGCCACTATATCCTTTTTTTTCAGCAGGGAACCAATAATGATGGTAGCCGAGCTGCTCAATCAGCGCAATAATTTCTGGAATCTGCAATGGCAAGGCCTTTACCTCTTGTAAACAGACCATATCAGCGTCTGTAGCCTGTAGCCAGCCAAAAAAGTTTTTGGTACTTGCCGCCCTAATCCCATTAACATTATAGGAGATGATTTTCATTTAGTTAAGTGTGTTTTCGATAACGATGAAGCCATCATGATTTTCGTAACATATGATCTGTTTATCATGATCTTCTCATTCAGTAAATTTCAATTGTTGTGGGCGGTAAATTTAGAAATTAATTGAATAAATGCTTAGTAATTGAAGTTCAATTAATCATATGTACTCAGAAAGCTATTTTAGTGATTGATTCAAGCAGCCTGCAGCCTGAACTTATTTCTGGTTCTTTACAGATAAATATTGAAACGTGTTATCGAAGATGGATGTCTATAGAAAAATCGTCATCTCGACTGAAGCTTCGCGAAATGGAGAGATCTACAATAGATTTCTCGACTGCGTTGTACTCCGCTCAAAATGACGATAATTGTTAACAAAAATTACTTAAGACCCCATAATCATTTTATCTTTCAAAGATCCCTGTAACAACTGCTTCTCTAACTTCTTGGCCGCTCTTCTTTTCAATATTGCAACTTCCATCTTCACGTCCTGTTTGGGACGGTTGTTTTTATCCGTTGCCAGAACCGCTATTTTATCAACCATATCCAAGCCAACCACTATTTCGCCATAAACGGTATAGTTCCGATCTAAATGAGGCGTACCGCCTATGGTTTTATATACCTCACGCTGCCACTCAGGAATTTGGAATTTCAGACGTTTTTCTTCTACATTATCCAATTGCTGATCGGTAAAAACTTTTCCCTGAACCAGGTAAAACTGACTACCACTCGATGCCTTGGCCGGATTAACATCATCACCTTCTCTGGCCGCAGCCAAAACGCCCTTTTTATGAAACAAACTATCATTAAACTCTGCCGGAATGGTATATTTAGGCCCACCCTCTCCAAGTAAGGAATCGGGTTTTGCATTTTTAGAATCCGGATCTCCACCCTGAATCATAAAATCTTTAATCACCCTATGAAATAAAACACCGTTGTAATAGCCCTTTTTCGTTAATTTCAAAAAGTTATCACGATGTAGCGGCGTTTGATTATATAGCCTAACGATGCATTCTCCAAATTCGGTTTTAATGCGTACATACTGGTTTTTAGGCTTCGCTGCAAAAGCCGAAAGTATTGAAAAGGCACAGAGGAATAATAATATTTTCTTCATTTGACTGGTGTTTAAGGCTAAAGTAAGCTAAAAAATGAAATTCAATAAATAATTGCTAGCATTATTAGATATTTTTTCCTTTACCTTTGTATTAATGAAGTTAAAACAAAAAATAGCACTTTCTTTGGCTGTATTCTATGCAGTTAGTGTTATGGGTTTGGCTTTAAGTCTCCATTTCTGTGGAGGCAAACTAGAAAACGTTAAACTTTTCAGCAATGAAGTTTCCTGCAAATTCTGTGAGGAAATTCCGGCCGAAAAGAAAGATGACGGATGTTGCAAAAATACCCAGGTAACCGTAAAAGTTAAAGATAGTCACCAGGCAGAAGCACAGGTACAAATGCCGAAGTTGTTTTCTATCCAGCTTTTTCTTCATCCTCCGGTTTTAGAATTTCTGACCAACATTACGCCAAAGTTTTTCAGTAAAATTTCGAATAAAGCGCCGCCACTCTCCTCGCGGGTTGCTTTGCATATTTTCAATTGCATTTTTAGGAATTAGGATTTCTAATCTGTTCGTCATGCTGAACTTGTTTCAGCATCCATTTTGCTATGTGCCCCCTGAAATGAATCCAAGGGAGACGACATCTTAAAAATTATTCTAATTCAAAAAAATCATGAAAGCAATAAAAATATTCAGCATCATTATGCTATTCTTTGCCGCTAATGTTTCGGCACAACAAATATCTTCAGCAGATTTACAGGTAACCGGTTTAACCTGTTCCATGTGTTCGAATGCAACACAAAAATCCTTAGAAACCCTAAACTTTATCAGTAGTGTAAAACCCGATTTAAACAAAAACACTTTTGTTTTAACCTTTAAAAAAGATGCCAATATCAATCTCGACATGGTTCGCAAAAAGGTTCAGGATGCTGGTTTTTCGGTTGGTGGTTTAACGGCAAGTTTCAATTTTAACCAGGTAAAAATAGACGATAAAGGTCAGGCAGTGGTTGATGGCACTGTGTACCGTTTTGTAAATGCGAAAAGCAAAACACTTAACGGAACGGTAAAAGCCAGTGTGGTTGATAAAAACTTTATTTCTGGTTCGGCATTTAAAAAACAAGCCACAACCGCTAATTCTGATGCCTACGCGAGCGGTACCGGTGTAGTTAACGGAAAAAAAACGCGCATTTATCATTTAGTTCTTTCTTAAGATGAGAAAGATATCCGTATTGGCGTTGATGATGATCGGCGCCTATACCAATGGTTTTGCACAAGAACTGTATGTATTTACCGAACCTGCCAGTAATATGCCAACCAAATCGATTGGTGTAAGAATTACGAACGAAGGCATGTTCAATAATCCAGGTTTTGTAAGCAGAACCATTCCGGAAGTAATGATAGGTTTTAATAAAAACCTGATGATGCATGCTCAAGGTTTTATGTCTGATATGGATGGCCGATTTCGTTTAGAAGGCGGAAGTTTGTATGCGAAATATCGTTTTCTATCCGTTGATGGTGCCCAGAGTCATTTCAGGGCCGCAGCTTTTGGGAGGATAAGCACAAGTAACCGCCCTAATTTTACGAGAGATATTAATTTAGAGGGAGATAATACGGGATGGCAAACAGGCTTAATTTTCACGCAGCTTTTGCACAAACTAGCACTTTCGGCAACTCTGGGTTATGCTGATGCCATTATTACTGACAAAGTTTTGAGGTTAAATACACCTCAGCCTGATAAAATGCTTTCGTACAGTTTATCATCGGGTTATTTGGTTCTACCCATAGTTTACAAAGATTATAAGCAGCCGAACTTTAACGTATATTTAGAACTACTGGGCAAAACCGACCCAGGTAGTGGCCAATCTTATTTGGATATCGCCCCTGCCCTACAAGTGATTTTGAACAGTACCACCCGCATCGATTTAGGCTATCGCTTTCAGGCGACGGGTAATATGGCTAACCGGTACACCAAAAACATGTATCTGCTTCGGGCAGAATTTAATTTCTTTAACGTTTTAAAATAATTCTAAAAGATCAAACCATCATGGTTTTCATATTAAACTGACATAAAAGCATGATCGTTTCATCACCATTAAAAGCAATAAAAAAAATGAAAAAAATACTAGGAATAGTTGCCATCATGACGATTGCAACAACAGCGTTCACCTACGCTCAAAGCAAAACAGATGTAGCCCTAAATCAGGTACTAACGGCTTATTACGATGTAAAAAATGCCTTAGCAACAGATAAAAAAGATTCGGCTATTGAAAAAGTGAAAATTTTATCGGCAAAGGTAAATGCTGTAAACCATAAAGATTTACCAGCAGATCAGCACAAAGTATTTATGGAACAAGCAGCCATCATTAAAAGTAAGGCGGCACAGCTTGCGGGCTCTAACGATATTAAAACACAGAGAAAAGCTTTTGAAGGGATTTCTTATGCGATGATTAAAACCTTAAAGGGTCTAAAATTTAATAGCAAAACCGTTTACGTTCAACATTGCCCAATGGCTAAGGCAAGCTGGTTAAACGAGAAGGAAAACATCGAAAATCCATATTATGGAAGTATGATGTTCGATTGCGGAGACGTTGCTGAAACCATAAAATCAAAATAATGAAGCTGCATATCAAAAACATGGTATGCAACCGCTGTAAAATGGTGGTTAAAGCTGAGCTGGAAAAGCTTGGCTTTAAACCATTATTGGTTGAACTGGGTGAAGTTACTTTAGCCGAAAATATTTCTTCGGAGGATAAAATCAACATAGCAGAGCGCCTGACCCATTTCGGTTTCGAGCTGCTGGCGGATAAAAAAACCCAGATTGCAGAGCAGATTAAAACGGCTATTATTAACCTGGTCCATTACACCAAAGAGCCATTAAAAATTAACCTCTCTGCTTATTTAAGCGAGCAGGTAAAAATGGAGTATACCAGTTTGAGCAGTATTTTTTCAGAAATAGAAAATCAAACCATCGAGAAATATTTCATCGCGCAAAAAATAGAAAAAGCGAAAGAAATGCTTACTTATGGCGAGCTTACCCTGAGCGAAATTGCTTATCAGCTAAATTACAGCAGTGTTGCGCACCTGTCAGCACAATTTAAAAAAGTAACCGGAATTACACCTTCGGTTTATAAAGCAGCATCTACCGACAGCAGGAAAATGCTTGACGAGATATAATGAGAGGTAAGATGGTCAATGGTTAAATAGATGATAGTTGATAGCCTTTGACCATGAACCATAAGCCATCAGCTATTAACCACACCAATTTCTTACCATAAATCAAGACTAACCGGTTGATTCTGTGATAACTTTGTGCTTAAATAAATTTACTAGGTATGAAACCATCATGATTTTTTCAAACCACATTGGTGAAAAATCTGATAGCTTCATCACAGTTAAAACTAAATCATAAACTGATGAAAAAATTATTCTTATTTCTGATCGCTACCTCAATCAGTGTGGCATCATTTGCACAAACCAGCTGGAAAATTGATCCGATGCACTCGTTTGTTAATTTTTCGGTTAAACACATGGGCATTTCTTTCGTTGACGGTTCTTTTAAAAAATTCGATGGAACGGTTACCGCTTCGAAACCAGATTTAACGGATGCTAAAATCAACTTTACTGTTGATATAAACAGCATTACTACGGGCGTTGACATGAGGGATGGTCATTTAAAAACTGATGATTTTTTTAATGTAGCTACTTATCCAACCATGAAATTCGAAAGCACTTCTTTCAAAAAATTAAACGGCAACAACTATGAGTTAAGTGGAAAATTAACCATCCGCGATGTAACCAAAGATGTAAAATTTGCCGTGGTTTACGGTGGCACAGCTAAAGATCAACAAGGTAATACCAAAGCCGGGTTTGGCGCGACAACAACCATTAACCGTTTAGACTATAATATCAAATATGATCCAACAGGCGCTGGTGTAGCTAAAGATGTTGCCATTACGTTAAACCTTGAATTTGTTCAAGGGAAATAACACCTGGATCGTCATTCCGGGCTTGCCCCGGAATCTTTCTCATTAGATCCTGAAACAAGTTCAGGAGGACGATTATTTAAATTTATATAGACCAACCACAACATGATGTCTGCACTGTCACAATTCAGGAACTTCACTCAGCGTTTGCCTCAAACGGATTTAATGCCAACGCTTTTTATCGGTCATGGCTCGCCAATGAACGGTATCGAGAACAATGAGTTTAGCCAGAGTTGGGCAGAGCTGGCCAAGAATATCCCTGTTCCAAAAGCAGTGCTGGTGGTATCGGCGCATTGGTACACTCATGGCACTTTTGTTACCGCGATGGATTTTCCAGGCACCATCCACGATTTTGGGGGCTTCCCACAAGCGCTTTTCGATGTTCAATATCCTGCGCCCGGCGATCCAAAGCTGGCCGCTGAAATACCAAATTTAATCCATTCCACTCCTGTGGGTTTAGACCACGATTGGGGTTTGGACCACGGCACCTGGACAGTTGTTAAACATATGTATCCTAACGCAGACATTCCTGTTTTACAACTCAGCATCGATTATACCAAATCTCCTGAACAGCATTACGAAATTGCTAAAGAAATTTATGCCCTCCGCAAAAAAGGGATATTGGTTATCGGTAGCGGAAATATGGTACACAACCTGCGCATGTTGAGCTGGGAAATGATTAATGGTGGCGGTTACGATTGGGCAATAGAGATGAACGATAAGTTTAAAAATTTAATTGCAAACGGCGATCATCAACCTTTAATTAATTATCGAAACTTGGGTACCGATGCGATGCTGGCCATCCCTACCCCAGAGCATTATTTACCATTAATTTATACGCTTGGCATGAAAAACGATAAAGAAGAAGTTTCTTTCTTTAATGATAAAGCGGTTGGTGGTTCGTTAACCATGACCTCAGTTTTGGTGGGGTAAGCAGGGGTTTAGGGTTTAGGGTTTAGGGTTTAGGGTTTAGGGAGGAACAGATCGTTACAGAACTTATTTTTTACCTGAAACCTTAATTTTCTTAACTCCTTAATGATGAAAAACAAAATAACGCTCTCTACCATAGAGAAAGGAGATACATAGACTTTTTGGTTTTGCTCGAAACGACGATTATTCACAGCATTCAGTACACTAAAATTCTATAAAACTTTATGATTATTCTGTAACGCTTATGGCCCTATGAAGCGGTAAATTTGTATAAAGATTTTAATCATGACACACACCTATCAACTCACCGGCATGACCTGTGGCGGTTGCGAAAATAAAGTAAAAAGTAACCTGCTCGTTTTACCAGATGTAACCGCTGTCGAAGTTTCGAAAGACACCAATTCGGCTACAATTAGTATGGATAAACACATCAGCTTAGATACACTTCAACAAGCCCTGGGCGGATCAGATAGTAAATATCAGATTTCTGCAGCCCATCACAACGAAACATTAGAAGAAGCAAAATCGTGGGCCGAAACTTATAAACCCATTTTATTAATTTTTGGATACGTTACTGCCATATCACTTGTAGTCTCCTGGCAGGGAAACAGCATTAATTTTATGGTATTTATGCGCATATTCATGGCCGGATTCTTCCTTACCTTCTCTTTCTTTAAAATGCTTAACCTGAAAGCTTTTGCAGAAAGTTATGCCATGTACGACATTGTTGCTAAAAAATTCAGCGCATGGGGTTATATCTATGCTTTTATCGAGCTTGGATTAGGATTGTCTTTTGCTTTAAACTTATCTCCTGTCACTGTAAACTGGGTTACGCTGATTGTAATGACAATAAGCATCCTTGGTGTTTTGGAAAGTGTTTTAAATAAGAAAAAGATTCAGTGTGCCTGTTTGGGTGCTGTGTTTAACCTGCCCATGAGCACCGTAACCATTGTTGAGGATGCGATCATGATTGCGATGAGTACAGCCATGCTGATTTTGATGTAAGCTATTGCCGCTTATACCTAAATTCCGATTTCCTGCTTTTACCATTAAGCTCGCCTTCAATCCAGGCGAGCATTTCAGCTTTGCCCTGATCTTGATAGACTATTCGCTGTGGAAAATCGTGCGTTTTATTTTCGAAAATATAGATTTTATCCTTGGTCGAGATCAATTTGAAACAAGTCTCTTTTCCTCCGTTCTGTCCGGTTACAGTTGAGCAATAAAAAGTCTCTTTTCCGATCTTTCTGATCTGAAGGCTTTCTGTAAGCAAACTATCGCCCTTAGCATTTATTCGATAGCTTTTGCCGTTCAGGGTTTTATCCGGATTTTGAATCCATTGTTCTACAATTTTTCCCTTCGGCGTTTGCATTTCCCACGAGCCTAGTACAAAAGCAAAAGTTTTTAATGGCGCTTTTTGCACTTGCGCATGAGTGCAAAAGCAAATCAGGATTAGCATCACGAAACTGAAGTAGGTTCTTTTCATTTTACAGTTGTATTTGTAATGTGTGTCAAATGGTGTTTTCCGTGCCAGGCATACATACCCAGCATATTTGCTAAGCTAAGTTCTTTTCCCAGGGCAGGATGAATATATTTCCTTTGGTAATCTTCGGGTTTTAATGTTTTCAAAAAAGCTACCCAGCGCAGGTGCAACGCCGTTAACAAATCGATAGACAGTTTGATGTCGCCGCCTTTAGCCTCCCCTGTTTCGGCCCAGCGTTCTTCGTAATACGGTCTGATTACGGGAATATCTTCCGTAATGGCTTGTTTAAAACGGATGTAAGCATTAATGTGACTATCAGGAATGTGATGCACCACCTGCCTTAAGGTCCATCCCTCAGGGCGGTAAGTTTGATTTAATTCCTCATCAGTTAAGTTTTCTGTCGCATTTTTAAGCTGCCCGGGCAAAGCCTCAATTTCCGAAATCCAGGTATCAATCTGTTTTTGATCGAAAATTTCAGGCATAGAAAACTGACCGATGGGGTATTTAAGCTTTTCTATATCCATAATACCAAAATAAGGAGAATTATCGATTTTATTCCAGAAATAAATAGTTGGAAAGTTACAAGTTGTAAAGTTGAGTTAACTTTCAAACGTTCCAACATTAAAACACTAACTACATCAATTTCTTCAGCCACTTCAACAAACCCATTTTTGATGCATATGGTGGATAAATCATTTTGGTTAAATCCAATTTTGACTGAAAAACCACGGCCCTTTCGTGCGAAAAAGTTTTGAAGCCGAAAATACCATGGCAACTGCCTATACCGCTATTGTTAACCCCACCAAAAGGCAAATCCGGATTGCCGATATGAACGAGCACATCATTCACACAGGTTCCCCCGGCACTGGTCTCGCTGATGATTTTATTCTGGTTTGTAGTGCTATCTGAAAAAATATATAATGCTAAAGGTTTCGCTTTCCGGTTTACAACATCAATGGCTTCCTGTAAGTTTTGGTAGGTAATAACTGGCAAAACCGGTCCAAAAATTTCTTCCTGCATAATTGCACTACTTTCAGCTACAGAAGTTAAAAGCGTTGGTGTAATGGTTAAATTTTGTTCGTCCGATTTTCCGCCAAAAGCCAATACAGCACCATCGCGAATGGCTTCTTCAATCAATTTATTTAAGCGCTGAAACTGTTTTATATTGATGATTTTAGCATAATCATTTTTGTTAATTGCTGCTTCATTGAAGAACATTTTTTGAACTGCTGCCTGATAGTACATTTCAAAATCAGCCGAAATGTTTTCTTTAATCAATACATAATCTGGCGCAATACAGGTTTGGCCGGCATTAACTAATTTACCCCAGGCAATTTTCTCTGCTGCTTTTTTTAGATCGCAGGTTTCATCTACAATCGCTGGTGATTTCCCCCCAAGCTCTAAGGTAACTGAGGTAAGATTTTTTGCAGCAGCTTCCATCACCACCTTACCAATTGCGGTACTTCCGGTAAAAAAGATATGATCGAAAGGAAGTTTTAACAGTGCGGTAGAAACTTCAGCATCGCCTTCAAAACAGGCAATTTCTTCTGCCTCAAAAGTATTTGAAATCAATTTACTGATCACGTCCGCCGTGGCGGCACTCAGTTCAGATGGTTTCAGGATTACGCAATTCCCTGCGGCTATTGCCGAAACCAACGGACTCATGATTAACTGCAATGGGTAATTCCAGGGTGCAATAATCAGGCAAACACCTTTGGGTTCGTAATAAATTTTGTTACTGGCGAAAAGATTACTCATGGTTCTGGCGACAGATTTTGGTTTCATCCAGCCCTGCAATTTTTTTATAGCATGATCTATTTCTGCGTAGGTGAAAAACAGTTCGGTTACTGCAGTCTCAAAACGATTTTTGCGCAAATCAGCTTCTAATGCCGCATATATCTCTTCTTCGGCTTTTTCTAAAGCTTGCTTCAGTAATTTTAATTTTCCAATACGGGTTTTAGCATCGGTTTTGCGCAGCTCGAATTTGTGTTTTTGCTGTAAATCGAAAACTGATTTTATCTGTTCTTCCATAATTAACAAACGTTCACAATTTTTACCATATAAACAATTTAAGGAAATATAAGGTTGGTGAGATAATATGAAACTTAAATGCTTAATCGAGCGGGTTATAATTGTGAGTTAAATTTAGTTAAAATGCATGCATTTCATTAAAAATTCATTCATTTAAAGCATATTGCAGCAAATTTTAATATTCAAAGATGAAAAGATTGTTTTTTGTTTTCGCATTCATAATTCCCCTGGTTATACATGCCCAAACCCTAAAAACAGATGTGCTGGTTATTGGCAGTGGTGATGCCGCCTATGCCGCATCTTTTCAATCGTTCAAATCGGGTGTTAAAACCATTCTCCTCACGCAAAAAGAACAACTTGATCTTAAGAAAGTTGCTGAGGGCAAGCCTGAAACAGCGACTACTTTCTATCAGGTTTTTTTAAAAAGGGAAATTGAAAATGAAAAAAGTTTGGCGGCTCCAAAACCAAAAGCAGATAAAAAGAAGCCGGTAAAAGTGACAGTAGATAGTACGCTGCTACTGAATGTAATCAACAACACGCCTTACACCGAAATTAAACGGTCAGGCAGTGGCTGGGAAGTGAAACTCACGAAAGACAAAAGTGTTAAGGCAAAAATTCTCGTACTAGCTGATAGTCCTGAAAAATTAATAGCAGCATTAAAAATTACAAGCTTAAATCCTGCTGCTTCCAACCAGTTAAATTATAACGAAAACCTGTACAGAACCTCAATAGCCAGTATTTCTTCAAATGGTGCAGGTTTTCTATCCTTGTATAACTTACTCCTCCCAAATCAGGAAAACCTTTTATATATTCCTGCCAATCAGTTTGAAATCGGACCTGCGGCTGGTGCAACCGCTGCTTATGCGGCTTTTTTCGATACGAAAACCAGCTTATCAAACCTAAAAAGGATTCAGGGCGAACTGCTCAGTTACAAACAGGCGTTGATGCCTTTTGAAGATGTAAAAATGATCGATTCTAATTGGTTAGCGATTCAAAAAGTTGGTGTAACGGGCATTCTTAAGGCCGAAATAAAACAAAATAAGGCCTATTTCAATCCGGAAAAAGAGGTTACCTATGATGAAATTAAGCAGCCGATAAAAGATTATTATTACAAGGCACAGATCTGGTTTGATGACCATCAAAATACTGCCATCACGCTAGAAAATACCATTGGCATGATTTGTTATGTGGGTAATAAATCGGTTGAGGCAACCAAAACGGAGCTGCAAAAAAAATGGAACAAAAATTACAAGTTCGTTGCTAAATACGATCTTAAAAAGGTATTAACCAGACGAGAATTTGCAGTAATCATCAACGAGTACCTCGAACCTTTTGATAAAGTGAATGTAGATAGAACCGGACAGGTAATCCGTTAACCTCACCCTATGTAAGTTAATGCAGCTACTTCTGTATTTCGTGTCCCTCTCTTCAAGGAGAGGGAATGAACAGCCTTTGCAATAAAGCATACCGTTCAGAGGGTGAGGTTGTTGTAACATTTCCATTTCCTGCTAAAATTAGCGTGTCCATTCCCTAAATTGCAGCCAAACCTAAAATTCATGAAGAAATATTTACTTTTCCTTTTGCTTTGCACGGGCGAATATGCTTTTGCACAGCAATTAGCGCCTTTAACCGTTGAGAAGATCATGCGCGATCCAAAGTGGATGGGCGTTGCACCAACTAATTTCCGCTGGACTGCAGATAGCAAAACCCTTTACTTTAACTGGAATCCTGAAAATAAAGCTAAAGAAGAATTATTCAAAGTTTCAGCAACCTCTACCAAACCCGTTAAAGCGGCAGAAAAGGAAGATGAAAAGCTTTTAAGTTTAAACTACACCTATAATACTGATCGCTCACTTGGTTTAACCGAAAAAAGCGGCGATATCTACTTACAGAATTTCAAAAGTAATAAAGAAACCCGTTTAACCAGTACACAGGAAAGAGAAAGTAGCCCGCTCTTTTTAACCAATGGAAATATTGTTTATCAATTGGGCGATAATTTATTTGAGGTTGATTTAAAATCAGCCGAAACCAAACAATTAACTAATTTTATTAAAGGCAAAAAAGCCGGAAGACCAGAAATCAAACCGGTTACCGAACAGGACAAATGGCTGAAAGCACAGCAGACCGAACTGTTCGATATCATTAAAAAGAGAAATGCTGAAACCAGAAACAGTTCGAGGACAGGAAGAGGCCGTTCTGGTGCCGCCGCCGGGGATACCAAACCATTGAAAGAACTTTATACCGAAGATAAATTTTTAAATGGCGTAAGCATTAGTCCGGATGGGCGCTTCATTACGTATAAGCTCACCACTCCGGCGCAGAATAACCACGGGACTATTGTTCCAAACTATATTACTTCTTCGGGTTATACGGAAGATATTGCGGGAAGAACCAAGGTTGGCGAAAACGAAAATGTCTCACAGGGTTTTATATACGATACCCAACGAGATACCCTCTATAATATTCAAACATCAACCATTCCAGGGATTAAAGACCTGCCTGATTACCTAAAAGATTACCCAAAAGAACTGGATACCCTAAAAAAGAAAAATGCAGATCGGCCTGTAAATTTTTTCGGTCCGCTTTGGAATGATAATGGGAGTACGGCAATTGTTGTCGCAGCTTCTACCGACAATAAAGACCGCTGGATTTTAAAGCTAGATGCCTTAACTGGTAAATTTTCTTTAATAGATCGTCAGCGCGATGAAGCCTGGATAGGTGGTCCCGGCATTAGTGGTTTTTACCAGGGCAATAGCGGATGGATAGATAACAACCGTTTCTATTACCAAAGCGAAGCTACAGGATATTCTCACCTTTATACGGTCAACATTGCCTCTGGCGATAAGAAACAACTTACCTCTGGCAAATGGGAGGTACAATCTGTTCAACTTTCTAAAGACAAGAGTACATTTTATCTTAAGACAAATAAAGAGCACCCCGGCATTACAAATTTTTATAAAATCAGTGTAAACGGTGGTGAACTTGTTCAGATTACCGCCATGAAAGGTTTGAATGAGATTACCCTCTCTCCTGATGAAAAATACATCGCCATCAATTATTCCTTTATGGATAAACCTGGTGAGTTGTATCTTCAGCCGAATAAGGTGGGTACCAAAGCGGAGAAAATCACGCAATCTACCTCTGCCGAATTCAATTCTTATAAATGGCGTCAACCGGATATGGTGAGCTTTAAAAACCGTTATGGTGCTGATGTGTATGCGCGGGTTTATAAATCAGATAATCCGCATCCAAACCATCCTGCTGTAGTTTTTGTCCACGGTGCAGGTTATCTTCAAAACGTTCACTTTGGCTGGAGCACTTACTTCCGCGAGTTTATGTTCAATAATTTACTGGCTGATAATGGCTACACAGTAATCGATATCGATTATACCGGAAGTTCTGGTTATGGTCGCGATCACCGCACAGGCATTTACCGCCACATGGGTGGAAAAGATTTAACCGACCAGGTAGATGGCGTTAAGTTTCTGGTTGAAAAATATGGTGTTAATCCTCAGCATGTTGGTTTATATGGCGGCTCTTATGGTGGTTTTATTACCTTGATGGCCATGTTTAACGAATCAGATGTTTTTGCAAGCGGCGCCGCTTTACGTTCGGTTACCGATTGGGCACATTATAACCATGGTTATACTTCAAACATCTTAAACGAACCATTTAACGATCCGATTGCATACAAAAGAAGTTCTCCTATCTATTTTGCTGATAAGTTAAAAGGCAACCTTTTAATGGCGCACGGAATGGTTGATGTGAATGTTCATTTTCAGGATATTGTTCGCATTAGCCAACGTTTTATAGAGCTAGGCAAAAACAATTGGGAACTCGCCGTTTACCCTGTTGAAGATCACGGCTTTATTGAGCCCAGCAGCTGGACAGATGAGTATAAAAGGATATTTAAACTGTATGAGAATACGTTGAAGAAGTAACCTCCCCCAACCCCTCCTTGAGGAGGGGAGCTGGACACTACCATAAAGACTTCCTGATTAAGTTATTCGGGTTCTAATCACCTACTCCCCTCCTGTTTTAGGAAGGGGGTGGGTCATAAAGCGCCAGATATAATACTACCCCAATAACCACTGGTTTTTGTTAAATAAACCCGACAGCAGTGATTCCGATTCTTCATCGGAAGTAACGGATGGCGGGACTGCAGACGTTAAAAGCATCCCTCATTCATTTCCAAAACCTCTGAATAGAAGCCGACTATACATCTTAAACACAATATAGTTTTCATCTATATCGTTATCAATAAATACAATTAACAATTAGTGAATCGGGGTTGATTGACATCTGTTTTAGCCTTACCTTTGCAGCACAAAATTAAAGACAAAAAATTATGGCAATAGTAGGTAAAAAATTCCCGAGTGTTAGTATTGATGCAATGTCAGACATGGGTGATGACTTGAAAATCAATGTATTTGAAGAAGCTGTAAACAAAAATAGCAAAGTGTTATTGTTCTGGTATCCAAAAGATTTTACTTTCGTTTGCCCTACAGAATTACACGCTTTCCAAGCTGCTTTACCTGAGTTTGAAAAAAGAAATACAATTGTAATCGGTGCATCTTGCGATACAAACGAAGTTCACTTCGCATGGTTAAATACACCGAAAGATAACGGCGGTATTGAAGGTGTTACTTATCCAATCTTAGCAGATACACACAGACAACTATCTGGCATCTTAGATATTTTAGATCAGGAAGTTAACTACGATGAAGAAGGAAATGAATCTTTCTCAGGATCAAATGTTTCTTTCAGAGCGACTTATTTAATCGACGAAACTGGTAAAGTTTTCCACGAAAGTGTTAACGATATGCCGCTAGGTAGAAACGTTAAAGAATATTTACGTTTAATCGATGCTTATGCGCACGTTCAAAAACATGGCGAAGTTTGTCCTGCAAACTGGGAAGAAGGAAAAGAAGCGATGAACGCAAACAGAACTGGCGTAGCTGAATATTTAGCTGCTAACTAATTAAATAAAACGTTATGTTTTTAGAATTAACAGAAGACAATCTTCAACAGTATTTAGCCGATAACTCAAAGGTAATGGTTCAGTATGCTGCATCCTGGTGCGGAAACTGCCGGATCATGAAACCGAAGTTTAAAAAACTGGCTTCAGAAAATGAAGATGTAGCTTTCTTGATTGTTGATGCCGAAAAACTTCCAAACTCACGCAAATTTGCAAACGTTGATAATTTACCAACTTTCGCAGCTTTTGAAGGCGGTAGCTTGGTAGATCAGGTGCAAACCAACAAAGCAGAAGGTTTAATTGAACTATTTAACAAGATAAAGTAATGAAGATTCCGGTTATAAGACAATTATTTCAAAACACCACTCCGGCACAACTGGAGACAACTCTTGAGGTTTTAGAGGCTTTCTGTGAGTTTAGAGGGGTTAGCGAACACGAAGTTGATGTTGCAGGCGAAATGATTACCAATATTTGCGGTGCCTTAGAAGTACATCAAATGGTAAGCGAAGGTGCTGCCGAAAAGGATGCATTAAATGCTTTCGGCCAAAAGGTAATGGGTTCGATTGATCGGTAATCGTCTTAAAGCTTAATCTGGCTTTTTCGAAATATAAAATCCCTCGTTGATGAAAAAATCAGCGGGGGATTTTTGTTTGTTTTTTTACTTCTCGTCATGCTGAATTTATTTTACAAGTAGAAATAGTATTTTCAATTGCCTTGTAGCTACTACGTGGTCAGCATCTTTCCTGTTATTAAAACATAAATACCTATTAAGTCTTGAATCTTTTTTTTGAAAAGCAAGGTTCGGTTTTCATCGGTTAAGGTAGTCCTGCTGTACATTTTAGTCCCGATTAAAAAATCAGGAGCTGCCATTTCCATCAGGTTTATGTGGCCAGGTTTGTCATGCTGAGCGCAGTAACAATCCAACAAAATGGAGTGAGCATGATTAAAATTTAATTGATACTTTTAGATTATGAACACGCTGCTCAAAATAGGAGAATGGTCTTGGACAATAATCTTCGGCGGCATCATATTAATGGAACTCATGATGATTGCGAATCATGAGCTACGTTTTTACAGATCTCATATTTCATTACTGCTATTTATTATCCTTTTGTTCTTTCATCGTAACTGGTTATCGTGGCTATTTATGGTTTTATTATGCGTCTATGGCCTTTATGACTTATTTGTTTATGCACCTACAGCAAGTGATGCAACAAGAATGGATTTTGGGTTTAGAACGTGTTATTTCTGCTATGAAAACATACGGATCAAACGCATTTGTTATTTTGCTCAACTTTCGCCATTTCTATTTTACTTCTTTACACTGATCTTTTATTTCACAAAACCTGTTAGAAAAAGATATTTTAACCCTGATAGCTTGAAACATTCTTCTTCATTATAAAAAGGTCTATGAGGACACAGACCTTGGAGTATATTTTAACTTATTATGTTGGTCGGGATTTAAAATCCCGACCTCTGAGCTTTGGATTTATAATCCACTCTCATAAGGATTACAAATCCTTTACTCTTAAATCGGGATTGCAAATCCCGACTAACGAAAAATCCCTCGTTGATGAAAAAATCAGCGAGGGATTTTTGCTTGTTTTTTTACTTCTCGTCATGCTGAATTTATTTTACAAGTAGAAATAGTATTTTCAATTGCCTTGTAGCTACTACGTGGTCAGCATCTTTCCTGTTATTAAGACCCTGAACTGAATTCAGGGTGACGCCCGAATATTTCTAACAAAAAAAGGTCTGTGAGGACACTGACCTTGGATTATATTTAAAACATCGCAGTTTTATGAAACCTGGAGCTTCGTTTTAAATATTAAGCTAAATTCCTACCTGCATTTACAATACCAAATACCGTTCTTACTGCAAGCTTTTCTAAAGCCTGCTGGTCTTTCTCGTTCTGATTGTGCTGCAGTTTCTCTAAAGCAAAATGCTGAATGAGTACCAGTGGTAAAATAATTTTTTCGCGGGTGGCGATCGATTTTTTATCTACCGGATAATTCGCCATTAATGTTGGCTGTCCGGAGAGTTTTAAAAGCATCTCCTTCGCTAATTCGAATTCGTTGTGTAGTTGAGTCCAAAAAGCACCAAATTCTTTATCTGCGGCTAAATGCGCCGTAATGGTAAAGTCTGATTTGCTCATACTCATCATACAGTTATCTACAATGGTTTTCAGGTAATCAGAGTCCTGGTAAACTTTAACTACTTTATCCCAATTACCAGCTTTTTCCTGGTTTTTCAACGCTGTTCCCATTCCATAAAAACCAGGAACGTTTTGTTTCAGCATACTCCAGGCCGTAACAAAACTAATAGCCCTTAAATCTTCGAGTTTCATCTCACCCCCACCATTTCTTTTTACCGGACGACTACTAATGTTCGCCTGCGACAAAAGTTTTAAAGGAGACAATTTTTCTAAATAACTCACAAATAACGGATGCTCACGCAAATCGACAAAAACCTTATAACTTTCTTCAGCCATCTCATCAAGCAGGGTTTTATTTTCAGGATCTAAAAGAATATTGTGTTTCTCTTTCAATCCAGAGGTTAATCCGGCATTGATTAATTGTTCGATATTAAATTCTGCACTTTCTACAGATCCGTATTGTGAACTAATTGTCTGTCCCTGAACGGTTAACTGCATGTTTTTATTGGCAATTTCTTTACCCATTGAAGCGTAAAAACGGTGTGTTTTACCTCCGCCACGTGCAGGCGGTCCTCCACGGCCATCAAAAAAGGCCAATTGAATATTATGTTTTGCAGCAACAGCCGATAGAGAGGTTTTTCCGTTAAAAATAGACCAGTTGGCCATTAAATAACCACCATCTTTGGTACTGTCAGAATAACCAAGCATAATATGCTGTTTATTTCCACGGCTGGCCAAATGGGCTTTATAAAATGGATTACTGTAAAGCGTTTCCATAATTGCCGCGGCTCCTTTTAAATCGTTAACCGTTTCAAAAAGCGGCACAAAATCAATCGTTAAGGATTCTTTACTCCAGCCATTCCAAAGGAAAAGCTCAATCAATTGCAAAATATCGCTTGCTTGCTGGCAATTACTGATAATAAAACGGTGACAGGCTTTTTCACCATTACGGCTTTGAATGCCTTTAATTTCTTTGATTACTTCGATTGTATCCTTTGTCAGGGCATCGGGCTCGCTTGCGTAAACAATGGTTGCCTCTTTAAAAGAAATTAAAGCTAATTTCTCTGCTTCTGATAGCTTATCATAATCAGCAGGATATAAAGAAGATATTGGTTTATTGGCGCGGCAGTAAGCATGTACATTCCTCAGCACACGGCTATCCTGACGGATATCAAGTGAAGCAAAGTAGTTGCCATACAAATCTATTTTACGGATCAGATCGTTAACCAAATCAACAAATAAACCATCGTGTTCGGCCAGCAATGTTTCCTTAATTTTATTTAGGTTATCCCTTAACTCGTTAGAAATATCATGGAGCTCGCAAGTTTGATCGAAAGCATTCAGATACAATACATCATGTAGTTTTGCGATATTCTCTTCAACGCCTCTAAAAGTAATGCGGCGTTTAATTACCCTGAAATCGCGGTAATAACAACGGAACAGGATCTGGCGCAACATTTTAGAAACCTCCAGGGTGGTATCGGCATGAATGTTCGGATTTCCGTCTCTATCGCCTCCTGGCCAGAAACCCAGCTCTAAAATTTTCTTGGTTTCCAGGTTGTATTCATCCAGGTTCTGATCGATCTCTTCCTGTATGTTCGCAGCAGCAAAGTAAAATGTATTCTCCAGGAACCAGGCAAGGTTTAAGGCCTCATCAACCGGTGTTGGCGATTTTTTATTAAAAAACGGCGTTTTACCCAATTGCTGCAATAACGAGTTCATCGAAGTAAGGTCGTTATCACGAATGGCTTTGGTTAAATCGGTAATAATGGCCAATACACTTCCCGGATAAAACTGGGTTGGGTGTGCAGTTAGAACTAAACGAAGCGAAAGTTCATCAATCAATTTCTCAATTTTTGATAACACGGGTTTGTTATCGGCATTCTTTTTTAAGATGAATGCCAGTGTACTCTGCTCGTCAGTCGTATTGAGTTTGGTAAAAGAAGCATCTTCTACGGCATCAAAGAGTACCACCTGACGTTCGATATACTGGATAAAACGAAAGAGCAGGTCAACAATATCTTTGCGCTCGGTATAACTGGTATACTTGGCGAAAAATTCTTCGATAATCTGTGCAGGTTTTTCTCCGTTTGCAATGCCTTCTTCACAGCTCTTAAAAAATAGCGGAAGCAGGGTTCCGGTGTCTTTAATTTTGTAAAAAGGCAAGGTGAGAAATAAACTGTTAAATAGTTCGAATTTTGAGATGACCTCATTATTAAAAATAGATTCTCGTTGCGTAGTTAAACGAAGTTTAGGCATAGCTTATGCAATAGTTTTGTATACCGTAATACTACAAAAAATGCATAAGGTATTAAAATTCTAAGGCTTACAATTTGGAAAATTGTAGAATAAATTTTAATTTTAGAATCTTATTTGGCCACTATGTGGTTAAGTAAGAACATTTGCAATGTTTAAGGGCATTGCATTGATTGTTAATTTTTTGGGTTAAAACAGCCGATGTAATAAAATACACCGGCTGTTTTTGTTTTTTGCCATTTTTTATGGCATTTCTTTGCAAATTTTAGTGCACATCGGCAGGAATGTTTGCATTTTTCTTAAACTTTTGAAGATACAGCAGTGGAATGGAGAACAACATGATCAATCCTGCAACCCAATATGCATCGTCATAAGTAAGTAACATGGTTTGTCGGGTGACAATTCCTTCCATCGCTTTTGCAGCCATAATTTTAGCATCGAACAGCGTTTGTCCTTTTGCCATAAAACCTTTGATTAAACCGTTAAAACGATCAACAAATGGCTGGTTATAATCATTTACATTCGACAATAAAACGCTTCTGTGGAAACCTGAACGAATGTGGATTAACGTCGTTAACGCAGCGATACCAAATGAACCGCCCAACTGGCGCATCATATTGTTCAGACCTGAACCCTGGCCAATTTCTGGTCCTTTCAGATCCTGGATGGCCAATGTTGTTAATGGTACAAATAATAAGGCCATACCCACACCCCTGATAACCAATGGCCAGAAGAAATCGCCAGTTCCTGATTGTAGCGTCGAATTGCTCAACATCCAACAGAAAATAAAGAATGCAAGCATCCCGAACGTAGCCATAATTTGTGCTGGAACACCTTTTTTAAGCATAATACCAATAAAAGGCATCATGACAATGGTACACAAACCACCTGGAAATAAGATTTCTCCGGTTTGTAAAGGCGAAAATCCTAACAAATTCTGACAGAATACCGGAAATACGAATACAGAACCATATAAACCAAAACCTAAAATAAATGAGGTAAACATACCCACAGAGAAACTTCTGTGTCTCATAATTTTAAAGTTCACAATCGGGTGGTCGGTGGTCATCTCTCTCCAAATGAAGAGCAACAAACCAAATACCGATGCAACAGCCAATGCGGTAATGTATGGTGTAGCAAACCAGTCTTCGCTCTCTCCTTTTTCCAATAAGGTTTGTAAACTACCTACTGCAATAGCCAATAATGCGATACCCCACCAATCGACAGGTTGCCCCTGCCCTGATTTCGGGGTTGCCCGAACAAAGGTGTACGTACAGTAGGCCGCGAGTATTCCGACGGGAATATTTACATAAAAGATCCAGGGCCACGAACTGATTTCCAAAATATATCCACCGATGGTTGGGCCTACAGTTGGTCCAACTACTGCACCCAGACCAAACAAGGCGGTTGCAATACCCACATCTTCACGTGGCCAGGTTTCAATTAAAATAGCTTGCGCTGTTGATATTAAACCACCACCGGCCAAACCCTGAATAATCCTGAATAAAATAAGCTCATTCAATGACGTAGCGTTTCCGCATAAAAAGGAAACTAATGTAAAAACGATGATGGAGGTAAGAAAGTAATTTTTCCTGCCGAATCGGTTACCCAACCAGCCCGACATTGGCAATACGATAACATTCGCTACCGCATAGCCGGTAGAAAGCCAGGCCACATCCTCAAGGGTTGCGCCCAGGTTTCCCTGTATTTGTGGAATTGCCACGTTTACGATAGTCGTATCAATCAGCTCCAATAAAGAAGCTGTGATTACCGTAAACGTAATAATCCACTTTTTTAAACCTACTTCGGCCATTTTAAATATTATTTAGTAGATACTGATGCTTTAACGCTCATACCTGGGCGTAACTTAGCCAACAGTTCTTTTGATGGATGGATTTTGATTTTTACCGGAACGCGTTGAACAACTTTAACAAAGTTACCGGTCGCATTATCAGGAGGTAATAAAGATCCTTTTGCACCAGTAATTGGCGAGAAATTATATACTTCACCATGGATTTTTTCGTCTGGATAAGCATCAACCTCGATCTCAACTTTAGATCCTTCTTTAATTTTCTCTAACTGTGTTTCTTTAAAGTTTGCGGTTACATAAATGCTTCCGTCATTCACGATAGAGAATAAAGATTGACCAGCCTGAACCAATTGTCCTTTTTGAACATTCTTTTTAGATACAATACCGGTTGCAGGGGCTTTGATATCGGTATAGGATAATTGAAGCTTTGCAAAATCGATATCGCTTTGACGCTGGCTGATTACATTGCTGCTCACCGCTAACTGCGATTGCGTAGTACCAACCTGTTTAACCGCAGCATTGTATTGATCTTGCGCTGCGCGGTATGCTGCCAGGGCAGATTGTCTTGCTGCTTCTGCAGACTCCTTATTTGCTTTAGCCTGATCGAAAGCCTGTTGTGTGATCGAACCGTCTTTCACCAGGTTTTCATAACGGTTATAATCTTTCTGCGCTAGATTTACTTTAACATTTGCAGCCTGAACATTTGATTTTGCTGCATCAACGTTTGCTTTTGCAGTACCCGTATTCGCCTGGGTAGCCACAATTTGCGATTCAGCCACACCAACACCTGCGCTCGCCCCTTTCTGACCAGATTGGGCCTGTTCTAATTTAACTTTATAATCGTTGTCATCAAGTTTCACTAAAATCTGTCCTTCAGTGACGTGTGTATTTTCTTCAAAATTGATATCCTTTACATAACCGCCAACACGTGCAACAACCGGACTGATATCACCATCAATCTGCGCATCATCCGTATCTACGTGTTTGCTATAATAATTCCATTCTGTAATCCCGAAGATTATGCCTATTACTAGTAAAACGCCTAAAATGATGGGTACTACTATGTTCTTTTTTTTCTTTTCAGTTGTCATTGCTGTATTTATTGCGTTATTTTTCCTGTTGATTTTAGTAGGGTATAGTAAGCCAAACCTGCGTCTGCTTTAGCTATCTCTAAGTTTATTTTTGCCTGGTACAATAAAGTTTCTGCATCGATACGATCAGTAACCGAAGCCACATTGTTTTTGTATTTAGATGCCAATAACTTATCGTTTTCGGTTGCCTGGGCAATTGAAGTTTCCAATACCTGGATTTTGTTCATCGCCACCTGGTATCCCTGGAAGTTTTTGTTGATATCTGTTTTTACCTGATCAGATAAGATATCTTTCTGAATGGTAATTGCACTTTGCTGAATTTTCGCTTCGCTTACCTTGTTTTTGTTTGTCCAAAGGTTACCGAAATTCCAGGAAACGGTTGCACCTAATGTAACAGGCATTAAATATTGGTTTGTTGGCGGGATAAAATTGCCACTTGGGTTAATGTAATATAAGTTAGCACCAACACCAACGGTAGGCAGCGTATTTGCTTTAATGGTTTTAATGTTAAAATCGGCAACTTTGTTTTGCACATCAAGTTGTTTTAACTCCTGGCGATTAGCCATTGCCTGGCCAATGTATTCGTTTAACGAGCCCGGCGTTTTTAAGCCGGCGGTTGGATCAACAATTTTAACTTCGGTATCTTCTGGTAAACCCAAAAGGATATCTAAATTGTAGTTGATCACTTTACGGTTACTCTCGATATCCATTTGTGTTAGCGTAACATTTGCCTGTTGCAATTGGAAACGCAACACATCGTTTTTGGTTACAATGCCTTGTTCGAAGAAACGTTGTGCCTGTTTAATCTGTGCAGCAATTGATTCTAAATTCTGATCAACCACTTTTCTGCTCTGCAATACTTTGTATAAAGCGTAATAGGTATTGATTACTGCATAAGTGATTTCTTCCTTGCTTTTATCGGCATCTAAACGTGCTACGTCAGCCAATAACTTTGTCGATTCTTTTGCGTATCTTAATTTACCCCCGCCGTACACCAATTCCTGCACTGCTGCAGTTCCGACAAAAGCATCGGCTCTTTTAGGCAGGTGGAAAGAGGATTCGCTACCTGGTAATGTAAAAGTAGTGGTGGGTATTTCAGCATGGTTGTACATGAAACTTGCATTTGCTGTTGGCAAAACATTGTCTTTTACAACTTCAAGCTGCGCTACCGCCTGATCGATTTTATTTTGGGAAAGTTTTAAGTTTTTACTGTTGGCTATGCCGAGTTCTATTGCCTGATTGATATTTAATTCCTTCGCACTTTGTGCAAATAAGGCTGCAGGAATTAATGATGCCACAAGCATTAATCTAATTGATTTTGGGATCATTTTTTTGTTGTTAAATAAACGGTTGTTAGATCTTGTAAGTGAGCGATTGCCCGGTCTCTGATAATTTTTTTGTCTTTCGGATTGTTCAGATCGAAGTTAGAACAAGGCATTACCTTATTCGGCGCAATAACGATATTGGTAATGGTACCCATAATCGTCGCAATTACCATCCGTACATCTACTTTGTTAAAACTACCATCTTCAATTCCACCGGTAATAATGCGATCGATCAGCTGCATATTATGACTCATGGCATCTTTAATCTTATCGTACATTTCGGGCCTTTGGGTTAAAGAAAGTTCGCGGTGCATCATTTTATGGAATGCCGTGTTATTCAGGATTCTGTTTACGTATCCTTCTATCACCCTGTGCAATTTCTCCAATGCCGAAATCTTATCCTCATTGATGATTTTTAACTGAGAGGCAAAACTTGCAATACGCTCGTTCATGATCTCTACAAAAACCCCTTCTTTAGAACCGAAATAATAATTTATCATCGCCATATTCGCTCCAGATTCTTTGGCAATCTGGCGGGTAGAAGTTCCCTCATACCCGGTCTCGCAGAACAGCTTTTCTGCTGCCTCAAGAATGGCCTGTCTTTTATCTACTTTTTCTGTTTTCATTTCTTTTTTGACGACACAAAATTAATCAAACGATTGATTAATTTCCAAATGTTTACCTACTTCTTTTACATTATCTTGATAAAACCCTAATTTTAAATGAAATAATCACTCATCATAATGAAAAATAAGTTCTTCCTGGCCTTAACCTTCTCGTTTGTCTTATGCTTCTTATGTTCATTTATGGCTGTCCAGCGAAAAATTCAACAAAGCTGGATCAGGATTAATTTGCTGGGTTACCCTACCGAAAGCATTAAAGTTGCCGTGTGGGCAAGCAAAACGGGTGAGCTACCTGCCAAATTTGAGATTATCACAAAAGAGACCAACCAGGTGGTTTATACCTCAACCAATATTAAAAGTTTTAGCCATTATGGTCCTTTTAGCCAAACGGCCCGATTAAATTTCAGTGATTTTAAAAGTAAAGGAAGTTTCTACCTTAGGGCAAATGGTATTCTTTCTCCCCTATTGCTCATCAATAATAACGTTTATGAGGGTGCTGCAGATTTCTGCTTACAATATATGCGCCAGCAACGAAGTGGTTTTAATCCCTACCTGAAAGATAGCTGCCATACGCATGATGGCTTTGTTTTATATGGCGCTAAAGCTGGCCTTAAAGACAGTACACATATTGATGCTTCCGGTGGCTGGCACGATGCAAGTGATTACCTGCAGTATTCAACCACCTCTGCCAATGCGACCTATCATTTATTAATGGCTTATCGCGATTTTCCAAAAGTCTTTAACGATCAGCAGCTGGCCAATGGTTTAGACGGAAAAAACGGAATTGCTGATGTGCTGGACGAAGCAAAATGGGGTTTGGATTGGTTGCTGAAAATGCATCCCCTGAAAAACATCATGTTTAACCAACTGGCCGATGACCGCGATCATATCAGCATGCGGATTCCGAAAGAAGACAGTCAATATGGAAAAGGTTTTGAGCGCCCACTCTATTTTATTACCGGCGAACCGCAGCAACGCGGTAAGTTTATGAATAACACCACCGGTACATCTTCTACAGCCGCTAAATTTACGAGCGCTTTTAATTTGGGCTCGGTTTTATTTAAAGGGCGTGATCGTGCTTACGCCCAAACCCTTGCTAAAAAAGCCAAAACGGCCTATATATTTGCATTACAAAAACCTGGGGTAACACAAACTGCATCCGTAAAATCGCCATACATTTATGCTGAAGACAATTGGGTTGACGATATGGAACTGGCCGAAACCTCATTCAATTTCGGAAGAGAAAAAGCCGATCAAAAGAAAATAAAACTGGCCTTAAACTATGCCCGGCAAGAAAGCACCACACCCTGGCTACAAAAAGACACCGCAGCGCATTATCAATATTATCCATTCATCAACCTTGGTCACTACGAAATTGCCCGGCAAGATTTAAAAGACAGAACAGCTATTAATTATTATCAGGAAGGAATAAAGCAAGTTTGGAACCGCGCAAAAAACAACGCTTTTTACCGTGGTGTTCCTTTTATCTGGTGCAGCAACAATTTAACCGTTTCTTTCGCCATACAATGCCATTGGTATGCAACCTTAAGTGGCGATAAAACTTATTCCGAGCTTGAACAAGCCAATTTCGACTGGCTTTTTGGTTGTAATCCATGGGGAACGAGTATGGTTTACGGCTTGCCTCAATGGGGAGATACACCAGCCGATCCGCACTCGGCCTTTACCCATTTAAAGAATTATCCCATAAACGGCGGATTGGTTGACGGACCCGTTTACACCAATATTTATAAAGGTTTAATCGGGATCAAGCTCAATGATAGTGATGAATATGCTGACTTTCAGAGCGATCTGGCTGTTTACCATGATGATTATGGCGATTATAGCACCAACGAACCCACAATGGATGGAACCGCATCGCTAATCTATTTACTGGCAGCAAAAGAAGCACAGGCTTATCCCCTGGCCGACCATAAAACTTACAGCTACGGCGCCATCATCCGGGGCGATTCTACCCAAAAGAAAATCTACCTGGTTTTTACAGGTGACGAATATGCGGATGGCGCTGAAACAATAAGCAAAGTGCTGGCGCAAGAGAAAGTTAAAGCGTCTTTTTTTCTTACCGGAAATTTTTATCGGAATCCAAATTTTAATTCATTGATTAAAAAACTAAAGAATGATGGTCATTACCTCGGCCCGCATTCTGACCAGCATTTATTGTACTGCGACTGGAATAAACGCGACAGTCTCCTGGTGACCAAAACAGGTTTCGAAACCGATTTAAACAAAAATTATCAGGCAATGGCAAATTTTGGGATTAACAAAGAAGCGGCAGGCTATTTTTTACCTCCCTACGAATGGTATAACCAAACCATCGCCGACTGGGCAAAAGCACAGGGCCTGCAACTGATTAATTTTACTCCGGGCACACGATCCAACGCCGATTACACTTATCCCGAAATGGGGAAAAGTTATCGATCGAGCGATGAGATATACAGATCGATTACTGCTTTTAACGAAACCAAGCCCAATGGTTTAAATGGTTTTATCTTGTTGCTGCACATCGGTACTGATGCCCGAAGAACTGATAAATTTTATAACAGGCTGGCAGAATTGATTACTTATCTGAAAAGGGCTGATTATAAATTGGCTAGAATTGATAATTAATTAGAATATTGGGCATAATGACAAATTAAAATTTAAAATAAATATTAACTTTGCCTCCAAATAACAAAAAACATGAGTGTACAAGAGAACAGCAGCAATAATTTCAACTGGTTATATTATGCTTTAGGTTTATTCTTCGGAGTTTTAACTGGAGCAATCATTACGCAAAACTATATTTTCGCTTTGTTAGGTGGTGTTTTAGGTCTGTTAACAGCAGGTTTATTCTTAAACGCTATCGTAAAAGGAAGAAAATACTAGTTTTTAGCCCTTTTATACCAATAAATCCTTTTAAGGATTAAAAATTAATCCCACAGCAAATGAGGCCATTGTGATTTTACGAACAGCTGTAAAATCATGATTGCTCATCGCTACTGAAAACAAAAACCTACAAATGAAAAATATCTTCATTGTTGTTTTCGCTCTTATTTGTTTTAGCGCAAAGGCCCAACAAGCCCCTACTGCTGAAGTAAAATTTCCTGTTGCAGACCCAAGCCCTGCAGATATTGTTTATTTTCCGCTTAATGCCCCAAAGGCAAAGGCTGGAGATCTGACAAAACCGGTGATAAAGATTGTTTATTCGCGCCCACAGAAAAAAGGCCGTGATATTTTTGGCGTTTTAGAACAATACGGAACCGTTTGGCGTTTTGGTGCCAACGAAAGTACAGAAGTTCGTTTCTTCAAAAAAGTAAACATTGGCGGCAAAAAAATCAAAGCAGGTACGTATAGCTTATTCGCTATCCCAAACAAAGATTCCTGGACTATTATTGTAAATAGCGAAACGGATAAATGGGGCGCTTTTACCTACAATCAGGCTAAAGATATTGTTCGTGTAAATGTTCCGGTTAAAACCCTGGCTAAACCGATCGAATATTTCTCCTTAACCTTTACCGAAATTACCGGAGGTGCGAATCTGGTTATTGGCTGGGACAGAACGCAGGTAGAATTACCCATTCATTTTTAAGTCGAAAAGAAAGAAAAATATAAAGTCCCGGTTATGGCCGGGACTTTTTTTGTTTTAAATCGTTTTGTTCTTTGGTGGAACTTAGGGAATTAATGCTAATTTGAAACCAGCTTTTTAGCTTCGCTTTCGCTGCTGATAAACACTTTATATACCTGAGTAATTTTCCATTCGCCTTCTTTATCTTTTTCCATGATGACAAAGTTTTGTTGTGCGCCATCAAATAATTCGTAATTAATATCTACACGTGCAATTACCAGGGCATCGGTTTCAGAAACAATAGTAGAACTGATATTACAATCGCGCTGAATGACGCCTTCATTTTTCTTCATCTGGTTTAACACATCACTCGCTTTATGTTTAATTACCCTTACATCTCTATTCGAAGTAAAAACAGCATCCTCACTTAAAACAGCTTTTAACTTTTTATAATCAGAGTTCATATAGCTGTCCATATAATAATTGATAACTGATTTATGGCTTGCAGTTGGTTTTTCAGCTGCAAAAACATTATTTGTGATTGTAATACCTAGTAATAAAATCACCAAAGCTTTTAGTCTCATAACTATCTGTGTTTTTTTATTAAATGTCGGCTGGAATAAAGAAAAATAATATGCAGATAACACCGTAATGCTGAGGTAACTAAAATGTGATAAAAAGAAAAGGTTATGTTATCATTTGCTTAATTAAACGATAACATAACCTCTCTTCAGGGTTTTAAATGATTACGGATTTTGCTGTCCGGCCAGGCCAGAATTCGCTTCCATTTCTGCCCGTGGGATTAAAAACTGCCATTTAACATCTCCGGCAGGTATGGTTAAGGTTCCTGCAACAGAAGCCGAAACATAGTTTGGAACAACCGTTCTGTCCAGCGGCAGGTTTAAGCGTTTTAAATCTAGCCACCTGTGGCCTTCTCCCCAAAGCTCAATTCTTCTGTTAAAAAGAATCTCGTTGATTAAGGCCTGTCCTGTATTTACCGAGATTACCGCAGCCGGATCTCTCTGCTTAACCAGGTTAAATAAAACCGTTCTGGCCGCAGCCTCGCTTCCAGGCGTTTTTGCATAAGCTTCGGCTAAAATCAGGTACATTTCTGAAGTCCGCATTAAAGGCACATCGCCTAAAGACGGGCCGCCTACTTCTTTAACCGAAAACTTGCGGCTCATATAAGGTTGACGGGCAAAATTTGTAGCAGGCAATGGGAAATTTACTGTAGTTGGTACAGGCTCCCACATCTTTTTCCGAACATCTGTAGCTGATATCTGATCGTATAATGCCGAATTAATCCTTTTTGGATTTCCACGCATAAAGCTTGTATTTGCATTGTAAGCAATCTGCGCAAAATATGATCCGAATGTATCGCCCTGATCTAATGTTGGCATAGAAGCCCATATAAACTCGCCTAAAGCCGCGTTATTAAAGCCCGCCTGATAATCGGTAACCGACAATAGCGGGTATTGGTTGGCATCTACAATGTCTTTAGCATATTTAATGGCGTTTGGATAATCCTGCATCACCAGGGCCACCCTTGCTCTAATGCCTTTTGCTACCGTAGCACCTGCGTGGGTCTTATTCGAAGCGGTGGCATTAAGTGCAATTGCTGTTTCTAAGTCGCTAACAATTGCTGCATAAACACTTTCTACTGTTGCCCGTGGTTTATTGGTATCGGTTGAGGCCAATAAAAGTGGCACACCAAGCTGGTTGTTTGGTTTCGCTGCTGCATCATAACGTTTACCATAAAGCTGTACCAAACCAAAATACGCGTAACCTCTTAAAGTTAGGGCTTCTGCTTTAACGATGTTTTTATCAGCTGCTGCGCCTGAGGCCTGATCGATATTATCGATGATGTAATTCACATTTCCGATAATCCGGTAATAGGTACGGTACATATACGTTAACAAAGTACTGTTATCGGTACGATGACTAATCCACGATCCTCCATCAGAAGTATACCAGTTTGATGAGGATATACCAATATCTTCACCCATAAAGTCCATGTAAAGCATAATACCACCTACACCGGGCTTGTTTTGCTGCGCATTATCTGGTACGGTGGTAGAACGTTCAAACATATAGCGGTAAACACCATTTAATGCATTTTTTGCATTTGCGGCAGAGGTAAACAGTGCTGAATTATCAACCTGATCTGTCGGTTTTGTATCGAGATAATCTTTTTTACAGGCCGTAATACTCAATAGACTGAAACCTGCAAAAAGTAAATATTTTTTATATTTCATGATCGTATCTTTTATAGTGAAACATTGATTCCGAAACTAATCATCCGCGAAGGCACGTAATTAGTTGTATTTAAACCCGTAAACGATTCGGTCGGATCCATTCCTTTGCGTTTAGATATTAAGCCCAGGTTTTCGCCTGCAGCAAATACCCTAACATTGCTTAATGTTGCGCCTTTAATCCAGCTTTGTGGTAAAGTATAGGATAGATTTATGTTACGGAAAGCGATATAAGAAGCATCGACCAACCAGCGGCTTGATATCCCATTAAATTGGGCTGAGCGTCCAATATCCAATCGTGGTATATCGGTAACCTGGCCAGGTGTCATCCACGAGTTTAATACATCAACATGCAGCGCCGAACCATAGGTGGTGGCCATCAAGCCCTGGTAATTCTGATCAAAGAATTTACCCCCGATCTGGTAAGTGATCAGGAAGGATAAACCAAAGTTTTTATAGTTAAACGTATTGGTAACCGAGCCATATAAATCTGGAATAGCCGTGCCCGAATAATCAGAACGTGCATTATTAATATCGGTGGTTAAAACACGGCCATTTACGGTGCGCAGATTGGTTGTTACACCAGTATTAGGCTCAAATAAGGCTGAACCATCAGCCGGATCTACTCCTGCCCATTGGCGCAGATAATAAGCATAAATGTCGCGCCCCACTTCAAGTCTTTTCGTTCCACTGGTTACGGTTGGCGTTTCTGCCGGCATTTTGGTGATTTTATTTTTTAACCAGGACCAATTGCTTAATATGTTCCAGTTGAAGTTTTCAGATTTCAAAATATCGCCGCTTAATTGCAAATCGATTCCGGTATTGTACATGGAACCAATATTGCGACGGATAGAAGTGATTGGATCAGACAGTGGCTGAGGTACCGCAAACAATAAATTTGATGAACCACGTTTAAAATATTCGATCTCACCTCTCAGGCGGTTTTTAAACAAACCAAAGGCTATCCCCGTATTAAAAGTGTTTACCGATTCCCATTTTAACTCGGGCGTTGCGGCGGTGGCCAATAACAAGCCTGGCTCGCTACCATTGTTCCAGCCTAACTCATAAAAAGCCTGGTAATTGTAATAAAGGCTGTTGTGCTCAACAAGGTTTGCATCAATTAAATTATCATTTCCTACTTCACCATACGAAGCTTTCAGGCGTAAATCACTGATCCAATCCATGTTTCTCATGAAATCTTCTTTGTTAACTGCCCACGATGCACCTGCAGAGAAAAATGTTCCCCATCTTGATTGTGAAGACAAACGCGAAGTACCATCACGACGGATAGAGGCATCTACAAAGTATTTTTCCAAATAGTTATAACCTACTTTACCAAAATAAGATTCTACACGATAAGTATCTTTATATCCTCCGGCATCACTAGGGGTTACAAAATTCGGGAATTCTGTATTTCCATCTAAAATCTGGCTTTGTTTGGTCGCACTTAACCTGCGCCAGTCATAGTCGTAGTTTTCATGTCCGGCCAAAGCATTTACACTATGATTGCCAAATGTTTTGCTGTACGATAAAACCTGGTTAAAGGTATAACTCTGTGTTGGCGTGCTCCGCTTGGTAGATGAACCACCAACGGTACTTCCATCGCCCACAACCGGGTTTCGATATTCGCTGCTATAGGCATTAATAAAATCGATACTAAAGGTTGGTTTAAAAGTAAAATCTTTTAAAAATTTAATCTCGGCATATGCTCTACCGTTAAGGGCAAGCCTACGGCTCTGTACATCGTTTAGCAAAGTTTCATAAATTACATTTCGACCAGCTAAAGCACCTTGTGGCCTGTTAACAGAACCAGGATGTCCGCCGTAGTCATACCATTGCTCGCCAGTGGCGGTTAAAACCGGATTGCCATTGGCATCATAAGCATGTACTGGATAAATAGGACCAATAGTTCTGGCAAAATTGAAAACATTCACAAAAGCCGTGGCACTACCTGTTGAGGCGTCCTGTGCTAAATTTCCGTTCGACAAACTTCCCGACAGGTTTACCCCTGTTTTTAACCAAGGTCGTAATTGAGTATTGGCATTAACACGAACATTAAATCTTTCGAAGTCAGTCTTAATTAAATAACCATTATCCTTCAGGTAATTCATAGAGAAATAATAGTCGGTTTTTTCATTTTTAGCACTCGAGTTCACATTAAACTCAGTACGTTTTCCAACACGAGAAGACTGCTTAAACCAATCGAAGTCATCATAACGCAACTGTGCATTAGGATTCAATTTGCCATCCACACCTACAATCTGATTGTTCGGCACATTAAACGGATTATAGATCAATTGCCCCTGAATGGTATTGGAAGCTTGTGTAGCCGCAGCCGACTCGCTTATACCAGTTCCAGTTGCCGGATATACCAGGCTGTTTTTTAAAGCCTGCCACATTAGGGGGTAATAATCTAAAGCACCTATTCTATCATACTCTGGTATGCCTCTTTTAGAAAAGCCCTGATTATAGGTTGCGTTTAATGTTGGCGTACCGGATTTACCTTTTTTTGTGGTAATGATCACCACGCCATTTGCTGCCCTCGAACCATAAAGTGCTGATGAGGATGCATCTTTTAACAAAGAAATACTTTCAATATCGTTGGCGTTAATGTCGCCAAGCTCACCATCATAAACAGAACCATCTAATACAAAAAGAGGGCTATTCGATGCCGATATAGAACCAAATCCACGGATACGGATGGCCGAACTACTGCCTGGCTGGCCGTTTCCGGAGGTCGTTACCACGCCAGGCGCAACGCCCGACAGCACATTGGTAACATTCGTAATAATCCGGTTATCTAATTGCTTAGCATTTAAAGTAGCCACAGAGCCTGTAATGGCTTCCTTCTTACTTGTTCCATAGGCCACCACAATTACATCCTGCAGGTTTTTAGAAGAGGAGACCATGCGGATATTTAACGTTTCGCCAGTTATTTTTACTTCCTGCTCGGTGTAACCAACATAGCTTAGCACTAAACTCTGTGCATTGGCTGGTACCGAAATCGAAAAGGTTCCTTGCCCGGTGGTTTGGGTCAGTTGTGCGGTCCCTTTTATTTTTATAGATACGCCTGGCAATGGTAAGCCATCATCCGCATCAACCACTTTTCCGGTAATTGTTCTATTTTGCGCTAAAGCGTTTAAATAAGACAAAACCGTCACCATTAAAATCAATAGTAATTTTTGTTTCATGTCTGGGAATAAATAGTTAGTAATTAATTAGTTCTGTAGGTTCTTAGCAGATGTGCACGAAACCAAATCAATAAGCAATTTAGGCGCTGTGAAAATCCAAAAATGTGCGAAAATCACCATTCTGGACAGAAGGAGGCTTTAAACGCAAAAAAGCAAACCCCAATCCTGGCAGTTTGCTTTTTAATCATTATTAACCTAAACAGGAAAAAACTTCTACAAATTGTCCTGCAAGAGCTTCAAAAATAGTTTCATCCTAACATTCTAAATATGCAGAAATCACTATTTATACTTTAGTTCAACCTACTCTTTCTATATTTTAGCGGGGTAATATTGAACGTGTGTTTAAATAACCTGATGAATGAACTTGGGCATTCAAATCCTACTAAACCTACTATCTCATTTAAGGAATAAGTGGTGGTTTGTAATAGTTTTTTAGCCCGGTTTAATCTTAAATGCACTAAAAACTGGTATGGGCTAATTTCATATGCTTCTTTAAAGGTTCTTAGCAAATGGTTAACCGATAAACATGCCTGTTCGGCAATATTTTCTAATGTTATATTTTGATTATAATTACTGCTAATGTATTCTTTAGCGAGTGTTAATCTTTTTAAAACCTCTTCGCGGGTTTTTGTTTTGATAAAGCTGAGTTTATCTAATTTCTGAGCCACCTCCTTATCATAAATTTTATAATAGTTTAAAAGGCAGTGGTACAGGTACTCATTAATCAGCATTTCGTCTTTCAAACCTTTATCGAGCTGGCTTTTTAAATGCAGTACATTAAAGCGCATATCGCCAGAAAACGGATAAAGCGATTCGATAAACGGAGGTGTTTCCCGGGCTTCTTTTCCGGCAAGTAAACTTTCGTTGCTGTTTGAAAAAGTATGATGAAAATCTTTAATAAAATTTTCGCCAAAGGAAACCGAAAATGTATTTACAGGACTTATCGAATCGATTTTGCTGCTAAAATTTGTACCGGCATTTACCACGGCAAAAGTATCGGGATAAATGCTAAACTTACGTTTGTTAATTTCGCAGTCTTCGGTGCCGTTAAAAACAAATTTAATGGTATAAGCATCATTCTGTTGCTCGTAAAGCGCCTCACAGGTGCTTTCGCTTATAATTTTATTCCTATTGCTTAATTCTTTTACGTATCTCATAACATTAATCCTCATTATAGTTACGCTGCTCCAATATGATGAAATGATTACCATAAGGATCAGAAAATTCGATACTTAAACCCTCACTTAAGTAAGCTGGTCTATTTTTAAAAACAACCCCTCTCGATTTTAGCCTGCAATAATCTTCTAAACAATCATCACTGCTTAATACAATTTTATTGGTCTGGTTTTGATGCTTCCGTTCTGACAGGAAAATATTGGTCTCATGATCTGCCTTTACCATGATTCCTTTTTCCTGTTCAGAAATCATTGTCGATTCTGTAGGCATGCCCAAACAGTTGGCATAGAATGCATCTGCATCATTTAGCTGCGTTACTTGCACATAAAAGAATTTTGCAGATTGGTTCATTGCCTTGTTTAATTGTATGATGTAAAATTAAACTGAAATTGAACCCGAAGGATCACCCAAAAAGGGTGATTTTCGCATTATTTTTTAGCAGGAAATGGGTATAGATTAAATAAAGCGCTTTTCTTTGGCTGTTTTAATCGCTTCTGATTTTGAATTTACATCGAGTTTGATGTAAATATTTTTCACATGGCTCCTTACCGTTTCCTGGTCGATAAAGAGATCGTTTGCGATTTGAGATTTTGTTTGTCCGTTTGCAATCCGATCTAATATTTCGGTTTCGCGTTTAGTTAAAGGAGAATTGAGGTTTTTCTGAAAAGAATGCATAACAATGCGCGCTACATTGGTACTCATGGCGCCTCCACCTGTACTCACCTCTCTTACTGCATCTATAATTTTTGAGGCACTCGAATTTTTGGTGAGGTAACCACCGGCGCCCATGGTTAAGGCTTCGAAAACCAATTCGGGCGAATCGAAAACGGTAAGGATAATAATATTTGCAGTAGGTAAGGTTTTTTTGATAAAAGGCAAAGCCTGCAGTCCATTGGTGCCAGGCATCTGGATATCGAGCAAAATCACATCAGGATGATCGGCTTCTAAGTGTTTCCTGGCCAAATCGTACGAAGCATAAGCATTTACGACTACAAAATCGTCTACATCGCTTAATAACGATTCATAACCCATTCTTAAAATATCGTCGTCTTCGATTAGAACAATTCGTAAATTCTGGCTCATTTTTGTGGTTGGTTTTAATTAAGACGCTTTTAGTGCTATTTTGTAACAGGAATTCTGGTAGAAATTGTTGTGGTGGTACCTTTCCCCTTAACAGAAGAAATTTGGAAGGTCGATTTTATGCGTTTGCAGCGTGTTTGAATGTTGTTTAGTCCTCTTCCTTTTTGTACCGTTTCAATATCAAAACCCGCTCCGTCATCTGTTGTCAGGATGTTTACCGTATCATGATCAGTTTCAATAACCATAATCAACACCTGGCTTGCTTTAGCATGCTTTAATACATTATTCAGCATTTCCTTAAAAATTAACGTGAGGTTTCGGTTAAACTCCATCGACAGGTGTAGTTTTTGGTATTTACTTAATACTCCTTCCATTTTAAATGTAACGCCGGTATTTTGGAAAAGGTCTACACCAAAATTTTTAATATGCATTAATATTTCAAATAGATTATCGCTATGTGGATCTAATGCCCAAAGGATATCTTTAGTTCCGGTATACAAAAGGCCGGCATTCTCTCTGATTAAGCGGATCAGTTCTTTTTGCTCTTTTTCAGCTCCGGATACCTTTTTATCCAAAATTTCTGACAAAACATTAATCCTGGTTAATTTATTGCCAATATCATCATGAAAATCCTCGGCA
This sequence comes from Pedobacter sp. GW460-11-11-14-TSB4, assembly GCF_059423705.1. Classification (NCBI taxonomy): domain Bacteria; kingdom Pseudomonadati; phylum Bacteroidota; class Sphingobacteriia; order Sphingobacteriales; family Sphingobacteriaceae; genus Pedobacter; species Pedobacter sp. GW460-11-11-14-TSB4. The sequence continues at coordinate 33,700 of NZ_JBWKYI010000011.1, read as the reverse complement.
GTTTGTTTTCTTATTTTTTCCTGTTCTTTTAGCTTTAACTTCTCGAACTGGTGTTTTTTACGCTCTCTTGTTTTAAAAATCAGGTAAAAAATAAGCCAGATTAGAAATATAAGCACCAAAAAGGCGATGATTTTAAATATAACGGTATCATAATATGGCGGCACAATGGTAAAGCTAAACTGCTCTATATTCGATTGCTGACCATTTGCAATGGCATAAACCTGGAAGGTATAACTTCCCGGCCTTATGGCCGAATATTCGATTTCCGTATTGGGTACAGGTTTACTGAAATCGTTATCTACTCCAACCAGTTTGTAGCGATAAAGTACGCTTTCGGGATTGGTGAGATAAACCCCTTTAAAACTTATCGAAATGTGGTTTTGACTGTAGTTCAGTTTATAAAATTTATGCCCTATTTTGCTTAGGTCTATTGAAATATCTTTTGCACGATCATTTTTATGAAAAACACTTACCTGTTGAATATGGATAAAAGGGTTCTTTTTGTTCTCAGTAGTCGGATTGGTTTTACATTGAATGAGTCCGTTTATAGTGCCCACCAATATGCTGTTTTTGTAATTGATAATGGCGTTTTGATTACACTCCACAATTAGGGGATGATCTCTAAACACCTCATAACTTTGCTGCTGTTTATTAAAAGTTAGTTTGTTAATCCCCCGCCCTGTTCCGGCCCATAAATTATTTTTCTTATCGGTTGCCAGGCTATAAATATCATTTGAGTTTAGTCCATTGGCAACAACATAACGCTTAATGGCTTTTGTTTTTAAATTCCAGGTAATAATCCCATCACCAAGCGTGGCAAAAATTAAATTATCATGATGTTTTATAATGCTCAGTACGTAAACATTGCTGAGCGATTTGATGTGAAAGGTTTTATCTATTTTTTTGTTTTTGATGAGCGTAATGCCATTTGAGGTACCAAGAAATACGCTATCCTTGGTCAAAGGGTAAATACAAGATAAATAGCCATCAAACCCACTGATTCGTTCGGTTTTCCCATCCTTTAAATAAGTAGTCCACATGAGTCCGTTTATCCAGATTCCACCTTCCTCGTCTTCAGCTATCGCGCTGTTATCAAATCGCTCTGGCTTTAATACCTGGCTAAATTTCTGTCCGTTGTATTTCCAAATACCCTGGCCATAGGTAGAAAACCAAACGTTTTTTGCTCTATCGGCATAAACGAAGTAGATTTTTTTATCCTTAAAAGCGGGGATATCGACATTTTGTACATCTTTACCATCGTACTTAAAAACACCCTTGTTAAAAGTGCCAAACCAGAGGTTGTCGTTTTTATCGGCTGCTATTCCGCTTATTGGATAAGCCAGGTTCTTGCCTTTAAACCTGTTGTACCTGATGAAAGCATCGCCTTCATATTTGTAAATGCCATCACTAAAACAAGATATCCAGATATTATTTTCGGCATCGCTAAATATTTCATTTACCTGGTTATCGCTCAATCCATTTTCTCCGTTAAAATTAATGACTGCCCCGGTTTTATTGATGAAATAAGCCCCTTTTTCAGAACCTACCCACATATTTCCACGATGATCCTGCGCGATGGAATAATAGGTATCAATACCAGCTTTTTTAAAAAATGGTTTAACTATTCCATTCTCCAGTACATAAATTCCACTACGATAGGTTAAGAGATAAATTTTGTTCTTTACCGTTTTATCAAATAAAATCTTCCGGATCGATAAAGTATTGATGGCTGGCGGTAACTCCTGGTAGATTGCCCAATTGTTATTTTTTAATTGATAAATCCCGCTTCCTGATACTACAGCATATAGGTTTCCAGAACTGTCGCTGTTTATGGTATGGATATTTTTACCGGCGATGGAATAAGAAATAATTTTATCCTTTACAATTTTGAAAAGTTTATGTTCACTTATTCCCCAAATAACACCCTCTTTGTCTTTAAGCAAATGGCTTACCCCTTTACCTGAAAACAGGGTGCTTATTTTTCCGCGCTTCAGGATGCTAATGCCCGTTTCGGTGCCAAAAAATACCTGACCTTGGTTATCTTCTGCAATGCAGTTTACGGAGTTCGATCCTAATCCATCAGCTTTGCTATACGAGGTAAATTGCCTGCCGTCAAAATTACTTACCCCGCCAAAAGTGCCAAGCCAGAGCGTCCTGTCTTTTGCCTGAAAAATTACCATTACCTGCGACTGAGGCAAGCCATCCTTCAGGCTGTAATTGGTAAAATTATAGCTTTGGGCCGATAGCTTCAGGCTAAAAAGCAAAATGAAAGAAACTATGAAATTTATCTTGATTATAGACAGTTTACTGCACATGTAATACAAAATAAGCATAATTTCTTTCAAAAGCCATCCCCCTTTTTGGGGGATATTTTTTATGCGTTGCCCATGTATGGGTCGGTTTGGGTAATTTCTCCGGTTTCTATTTTACCGGCATAACGGTGTTTAAAGGTAATATTACCCGTCTGTACAATACTGAAGTCGTACCAGTTCGCGTTTTTAGCCAGATTAAATGAAATATTGCTGCTCGATTTTGGCTTAATTGTTACGGTTTTAATCCCCGATTTGTATTTGTTATCTACAATTTGGAGTGTAACTAAAGCAGCGCCTTTGTTCTCTATAGCGAAAACCAGGGTACCTGTTAATTTTTTGGACACCAAACCTCCTTGCTCCGGATATGCTTTTACCACAATGGAAGGATTTTTTTTGCTGCCTGTAAAATGCCTGTAAAAACCATTAGGACCGCTTACTGTCAGGTCATAAACTTCGTTATCAAAATCATCCAGTTTAATGCTGTCTTTTAACACATCACCAGCCTTCACTGCATAGGCCCATGTTTTGCCCACAACACCTTTAAATTTGGCAATGGTATTCATGTTGAAAGGCGCACCAACCGTTTCTGTTTCACTACCGAACAAGGTTTTTGCCGATTGAAAAGTAAGTGCGATTTCATTATTAACCAGATTGGCATCAACCATTAAATGATAAGGTAAGGCACAGGCGTGTTTTGTTCCGTTTTCCTGTTTAGGTGCATGGTTAGATGTTTCAGGAGAAAAGGATTCGAATTTATTTATTTTTGCAACATCGGTTTTATTAAGTGCGGTAGGCCCAACCTGTGCGGGTTTATTTTTAGCATTACCGATATTAGTTACCACAACATCACGTTTTAATGGTTCCGGAGATTTGATTTCCTCTCCGTTATATGGTCTAAATACGGAGGTTAAATCGCCACATATATTTCTTCGCCAATCGCTAATGTTATTGCTTTTAATGGCTTTACCTGTTTTTTTAGCCAGCCATTTTTCCATAAACATTAATGATGAGGTATGGTCGAAAACCTGCGAGTTTACAAAACCACCCTTGCTCCAGGGTGAGGCAATAACTAATGGAACACGATAGCCCAAGCCGATCGGACTTCCTTTTCTTGATTCAAAATCGGTAGCATAGTTTATGCCTTCAGATACCTTTCCGCTGGTTGAATCATCAGGGTTTGGCACCACGAAAGGGGGCTGATGATCGAAGTAACCATCATTTTCATCGTAGGTTAAAACAAAAATTGTTTTTTTCCAAACCTCTGGGTTTTTAGTTAAGATATCCAGGGCTTCGCTCACATACCAGGTTCCGTACAGAGGAGAACTGGTGTGATCAGAAAAACGCTGAGGCGCAACCAGCCACGAAACCGTTGGTAATTTTCCGCTGTCTACATCTTTTCTAAACTGGTGAAAAATATCGCCCTTAGGCACATTAATGGTTTCAGACTTACCCTGGTCATTTTTAAAGGTAAACGGTTCAAGATCGAGATAATCTTTTTGAGAAATGTTCGTAGTAAATGCTTTATCTACTAAGTTTTTTTCCTTTTGAGATAATTTATCGTATTTCTCCTGAACCTCTTTTGCGGTTAATGCAGGTTTAACGGTGTTATCGCCATTTTTTCTAAAGTAGGCCGATAATTTAACATTGTGCCTGCTGATGTACTCAACCGGATTATCACCATAATTACCCAACCAATCATCTATTTCACCTTCCGGGAGTTTGGAGGTCCACAGTTCATTTTGGTAAATGCGCCAATCGATACCATTATCTTCTAATGTTTCCTGAAAGGTTGGCCAATCGACGAATACATTATTTTGCGATTCGGCCTGATCGTTGTTTACCACTGCAACCCGGTTGGCGCTTTTTTCTCCGCGAACGGTTCCTGTAAAAAAGAACAGTCTGTTTGGTGTTGTTCCGGTTAACGATGAGCAAAAATGCTGATCGCAAATGGTAAAAGCATCGGCCATGGCATAATAGAACGGAATATCATTCCGATCATAATAAGCCAATGTCATGGGTGTTTTAACCGGCAGCCATTTATCGTAACGGCCACCATTTCTTGCAGCAACCTGGTCATTCCACGAATGGGGTAAACCACCTTGCCAGGTGATTTTCGTTTTGTTAATGTCGACATGAAAGGGTGCATAGGTATATCCCTGACCATCTTTTTGCAACCAAACTTTGTTTCCATCAGGTTGAATGTGTGGGTGGGGATCATTAAATCCGCGAACACCTTTCATTTTACCGAACATATGGTCGAAGGACCTGTTTTCCTGCATCAGGAAAACGATATGCTCTGCGTCGTAAAATGTACTACCCGGTTCAGGGTTAATTGACATGGCTTTTAGCACCGAACTGGGCAAGGTATTGGCCATACCAGTGGCTCCGGCAAACAAGGCCGCTTTTTTTAGAAATTCTCTACGTGAGTCCATAAATTATACAATATAGCTTAGATACCGCAAGTTATAGTTTTCAGTTAGCATTTTTCAGTTGACAGTTAAATTTATAGCTCAAGTTAGTCCGAAGTCCTTAGTCAATTTAACTAAGCACCATGACTGATCAAACTATAAACCATCATCTATCTCCTCTTCCATTACTTCTGAAATACCCTCACATAATCCACTTTCATTGTTGCGGGGAAAATAGATTCATCTACGCCTTTTTGTCCACCCCAACCGCCACCTACGGCTACATTTAAAATAATGTGGAAGTTTTGATCGAATGGCCAGTCGCCGGATCCTTTTTTGGTGTTCTTAAACGTGAGGTATTTTTGATTGTCGATAAAGAATTCGATCCGATCGGCATACCATTCTACCGCATAAATATGATATTCGGTATAAGGATGATCAACCTTTAAAGCCTTGCCAACCTGCGTTTTTATGACATGGTTAAACTTTTCGGTATGTACCGTTCCATGAACACTATCCGGATCATAACCCACATGTTCCATAATATCAATTTCACCGCTTTTTGGCCAGCCACCATATTTCCAATCAGTTGGTAAAGCCCATATTGCAGGCCATAAGCCCCTGCCTTTGGGTAACATAGCGCGGACTTCTACCCTTCCATATTTAAAATCGAATTTATTTTTCGTGACTAATCTGGCCGAAGTATAATGGTTGTTTTCCTTATCTGCTTTTACAGCAGTAATATTCAGATTCCCTTTTTTTACAACGGCATTCGTACTGTCGGCATCGGTATAATATTGAAGTTCGTTATTGCCCCAACCCTTTCCGCCAACATCATAACTCCAGTTTTTTGTTAAAGGTAATCCGGCATCGTTAAATTCATCAGCCCACTTCAGTTTCCAGCCTGTTGCAACTGGTGTTTTTTTAAGTTCTTCGAAAGTTAATTCTGGCTCATTGGTGGTAATGTAATCAACCTGGTGTGCCAAAAGCCATTGAATTTCGGGAACTGTATTTACCGTCCAGGCGTTTACCGTTAATCCTAATTTGTGGGCATTTTCGATCCACCCATCTTTTTGGTAAACGCTAAAATGATAGTCAACACCGGTTAATTTATCGGCTTTCATTTGTTCGGCACTGATTTCACCTTTTAAATAAGCCACTTTTGCTTTCGGCATTAATGCTAAAATGCGTTTGCAATAATCGTAGTCGAAACTGATGTACTCTGTCCACTCCACTACCCCGAGTTTCTGAACCATTTCAACACATTTATTGGTCACCTCAATTCCCCGGTCTTTGCTGATTAACGAAGGTTTGATCTCTAAAATCAGTTTAGTGGTTCTTTGCTTTTTACCCGCCAATAAATAGGCTTCGAGTGTTGGGATCTTTTCGCCATTACTCATCGTTTTGGTCAATAAATCAGCATAATTTACTTTTTCGATAACCAAACCCTGAAATTCAGGATCGTGATTAATGACCAAAACATTGTCTGCGGTCATCCATACATCGAATTCCGAACCATAACAACCCAACTTTACTGCTTCGTTTAAAGAGGCTATTGAATTTTGAGGGAAATTATTTTTCTTCCATGCGCCACGGTGGGCAATTACCTGGTTTTTATTCCAGTTAAATTTTTGAGCAAATGAGGCAGTAAAAATGAACAACATTAGTGCAGAAATAAATACTCGTTTCATATTTTGGTTTTATGATGATTGACCTGAAAATCATGATTGTCCCATCTCCATTGAAAATAATTTTATGGGATGAAAGATCAAAAGTAGATTTTTAGCCCGAATACAAAATAAAGTTAATGTAACCATTATATGAACAAAAACAAAAAGCTTACCCATCCAGATAAGCTTTTCGATCATTAACTATTTAACATGCACCCCTTCTACAAGGTGTAATTCTTATTTATTCAGAACCGGTTTCATTAACGGATTCTGTTTTCATTTTATACTTACTGGCATAGGTAGCAGCCATTTTCATAAATCTGTTATAAGCGGCTTCGTCCTGCGCGCGTTTATTTACAGCCGCAGCTGTTTTCATAAACTCAAGACCACTATCATCTGTAACAATGGCATCAGCCCATTTACAAAAGAGCTTCACCACTTCCGGAGTAAAACCGTTTTTAACCAATAATGTGCTATAAAGCGCATTGAAGTGATATTGGTATAAAACAGGATTTTTTATAGCGAATTTCAGAAAACCTACGGTATCTTTTTTCATCGCCAGGAAGTATTTATTTCCCAAAGTTTGCAGGCATATTTTCCATGTTTTTTCTGTGAAATATTTTTTCTGCCCCCCTAAAAAGTCTTCAAAAGCAGCATCATTCAAATTTGTTTTTAGTGCTTTAGCCAACTTGAGGTTTAAGCCATAATCGATCACAGGCTGCAATACATCGGCTCCATAAAGCGATACAAAACCATTGTAATCAGCAAAGATGGTTTCAATAGCCTTTTCGTCTGCCGATCTGGTAACCAGATAAGGCAACAAGGCATTTTCGGCTTTAAAGTTTTTTAAAGTATCGCTATAGGTTGCTAAGATAGCTGGAGTTATTCCCTTCCGGGTTTTACAGAATTCTACATAAAACGAGGGATATTTTTTCTCGTCATATTGTGTAGAAAAACCAGCTAAAAACTGCTGTTGATTTGCTTTTTGACGTGCATCGGTAAACAAGGCGAGCAAATTCCCCGGATCTTTATAGCCCGATGATGAGCTTATTAGTTTCCCATCGCCATTTAAGACTAAAAAAGTAGGGAAGCCATTTAAAATATGCTGCACTTTTAAGGTATCGCCAAGTTTATCCTTAAAAATATCTACTTTGAGCATCAGGAAATTTTTATTCATTTCGGCTTTAACCAGCTCGTTTGGAAAAACATTTTCGTCCATTTGAGCACATGGGATGCAGCCTGTGAAATAACAATCAACAAAAATGAGTTTGTTTTCTTTTTTGGCTTGTTTTAATACACTGTTTAAGGATTGATTTTGTGCCAGACAGCCTATAACAGCGAACATCAGGCAAATGGTATGGATTATTTTTTTCATAAATCTATTTTTTAGTTATTGAAATATTTTGTTTCACTCCATTTACAGTGTAGACCATTTTGAAGATTTTACCTGATGGAGCACTTAAAACCGAAAGCATTTTTTTGCTGTCTTTAAGCAGAACTGATGCGGCGACGCCATCAATACTTTCAATTGTCTGCCCTGCTTTTATTGGTTCACTTTCCACCGGAGCAACTACACTTAACAGTTTTAATTTTCCATCCTGATCGAAGCCGAATAAATAAGCGCCCAAAACAAAATCGTTTGGAAAGTTAATGGTATGGTTAGGCACAAAATGGATTTCCTTTTTCTGCAGGTTAATGGTGAAGTTGTAACGCCCAATGGTCCTGATGCCAATTGATCCATCAAAACCCGGATTCCAGTTTTCACTCTGACCACCGCCTGCCATCAGGGTAACCGGAAAATCGGTTAGCTTAGGCATCTTTGAAAAAGAAAATGATGCTGCCCGGCCACTGTAGGTAGGTGTACTGATGCCCATACTGGTTGTGGTACCATTATATTCGGGTTTAAAACCACTTACTAATAGTTTATTCTTTTTTACGAATGGCCTGAAACAAATCAGGTTGTAAGACGCACCGGTATCGAAAACAAATTCACCGCTATTAGCTTGTCCGGGCATTACACTAACCTCGCTTGGGATAATAAACAAACCCGCCGGAACGGTTACTTGCACAGAAGTTCCCTGGTCCTGATATTCATAATCGCCGAAATTGTAGAGCGAAAGTTCTTTTTTATCAAAATCTACCTTGGTGATGTAGTTTTTGGCAATGCTGTTTCCAATAATCCCGTCAGTTCCCTTGTGCATTTCGGGGAAAATGGCAAAACTTTGGTTTTTTAGCTTAAAAGTATCGAGCTGAATGGTATTTCCTTCTGAAACCGATATCTGCATATTGCCTCCAACAACGGAGGTGTTCTGCTGTCGGCTGGCTTTTATGCCCACAGAATCGGCAAGGGCTTTGGTAATGGCCATTCCATCTGCACCGGTATCGAAAAGCAATTTTAATGGTCTTTGGTTATTGTTTACCTTAACCGTTAAAATGATAGCGCCATCGTGCACTTCGAAAGGGATTTTAGCAACCAATACCGATTTTTTATACCAGTTCATGCCATAGCGTTGATCGAAAATATCAGTGTAAAGGATTTTATACTGCGCATCGGTATAAATGGAACTTTCTTTACCTGCTTTTCCTTTGTTAAACGGTATCACGGTAAGCTGAACATTTCCATTCTGTTTTACCTCGTTTTTCAATTGAAGCGAATCGCAGGCGTAACGTTCCAAAATCGCTTTTAACATTCTATCGGTTGATGGTCTGGAGTAAGCGGCAATAGAAAAATTGCTACCTAAGTTTTCCATTATGGGATCGATAGATTTTTGAGCGAACATTTTGTTCATGCTTTCGATTATCGTTTTCGCGTTTTGTCCCTGCACGTTTAGTGCCGATACCAAGACGCCCAAAAACAGTATTGCTTTAATTTTCATTTTATCTGAGTAGGTGGATTTAAAATCCATAAATTTTTTCGAGGGCCAGGTCAATATCATCAGTAGCACTCGAGGTAATACGGAGTATTATTTTACCCTCGCTGCTGAGCAGTATCTTGGTTGGAAAAGCCATAATGTTATAGTCTTTTACCAGATTCTGCTTATCCATATCCTCATTATTAAGCACATTGATGTAAGGTAATGCATCCTCTGCGATGGCTTTAAGCCAAAGCCCTCTTGCCTCTTCAAGATTCTTTTTCTGCTCTTGTGCAATGGCTATAATTTCAAAACCTTTGGATTGGTATTTTGCGTATAATGCCTTAAGATGTGGGTTACTGGCCCGGCAAGGCCCGCACCAGCTGCCCCAAAAATCGAGCAGCACAGTCTTTCCCTTAAAATCAGCCAAATTGATGGTTTTGCCGTGATTATCGGTTTTCTGAAAACCAATGGCATCCGACCCTTCAGGTGTAGTACTTATTTTTTTGATGTACGCCTTGATTCTCTCTGCAATAGGATGGTTTTTATATTTGGACGATAAACTGTTCCACGTGGAAATAAAATCGCCTGCGGTATACAGGTTTTGCATTCGGGTTAATAAAAATACAGAAGCAAAGGCATCCGGATGGTTTTTAACAAAGTCGCGCTTTACGTTAACCAACTTTCTGTTAATTGCAGTGGCCTCCGCACTAAGTGCCTTTGATTGCGCCGCATTAGTGTTTTTTTCTCCATTAAAAAGCAACTGCATAATTTCATAATTACGCATTTCTTCCTTTTTTACCAGCTGTTTATAGTTGTCAAACACATTGTTTTCTTCATCTCCACTTACTTTAGCAAACTGAACTAATAAGGCATCGCCAGTTATTTTAATCCCTTTATCAAAAACAAACAGATCGAGCACGGGCGATGGATTCGAAAAGGTTTTGTCCTTGCTTGTAGCGTTTACCCCCCTTAATATCGAAACGTCAAACCGTGCGATAGCCGGCCTCTGCAAGCGGGGCACTTTTAAAGAAAAAATATCGTTAATGGCATTTGCTCTGTAACTTCTCGATACACCAGCATCATCAGCAAAAGAAATCCAAACCGATTTATTTCCCAGGCCTTTAAGCTGCCCGCTAATTTGTATACTATCATTCTGGCAATAGGCTTTGGGTAAAAAAAAGAGCAAAAGCGTAGCCAGCAATAGTTTTTTTATTGTTATCATAGAAGTAAGAAAATGTAAAAAGCTTTGCCGCCGATATAGCGGCAAAGCAATGACCTAATTGGCCAAAGTTTTTTGTAATAATGCTTTTAACTCTGGCTGAGAAGGGCGTGGTGAATCAACGGTTACAATTTTGCCCTGTTTATCGAAAACCAAAAAACGGGGAATGGTATTAATTTTATAATATTTAGAAAACTCATTAGCTGGTCCGCCGGCAAAAAGCTGTAAGCCGCCCAAATTTTCATCTTTGATCATTTTAAGCCACTTTTCTTTATCCTTTTCTGCATCGGTAGATAAACTGATAATCTGTACATCTGTCCCTTTCATCTCCTCTTCTAACTTCTTTAGAAATGGAATTTCAGCCTTGCAAGGTCCACACCATGTTGCCCAGGTATCAACCAACACTACTTTTCCTTTAAAATCTTTCATGCTATGCATTTTACCATTGTTATCTGCATAAGAAAATTCGTAAGCATCGGTACCTGGTTTATAGGTTAATAAAGGGTTCATTATGTTGCTGCTACGTTCTTTTTGTGCTTTGGTAATCACGTATTTATCATATTTTGCCATTAAGGTTTGATAATCACCTATTGTTTTATAACTGGCAGCATTTTCTAAAGCCAAATCACCCTTTAAAGTATCATTTGGAAGATAAGAAGCAAAAATATCCACGCCCTCTACCCCTCTTTTATAGGCTTTGCCATCCTGACGCATATTTACGCTGATGATGCCCGAAAGGGTGCGGTAGCCCCATGGGTAATTCTACACCTTGTCGGTTGTTTTTGCAAAATCTACTGCTTTTAAACTGCTGTAAAAATTGCTGTACTCTTCAACCGAAGGATGTGCCGAACGCGGTGTATTTAAAAAGTTAGTTGCATAGCTAGCCAGATCTAAAGCCATGATGTCTTTAATCTGTTTATCAAATTTTGCATTACCCGTGCTTTTTCCGTTTAAGAAAGTTTTGCTCTTCGCGACAATCTCTTCCTGCTCAGGAAAATAATCGACAAAAGTACTTTGCACTTTCATAAAGTTGATGGCTTTCTGCTCAAGCGGGAAAGTAAGGTCGTGCCATTGGGTAAGTACTGTGTTTTCTTTAGAGTTTAATTTACCCGTTAGCACATAGCTCGAATCCAATAGACTTACGGATAACTGCTCACCACCCTTGAAATAGAATTTATAGTTATCGTTCGGACTTCCTTCATTTCCTGTGCCGATTACATATAAACCTTCATACTCGGGATAGAACAAAAAACCAAACTGGCCAGTGGCACTCGGGCTAGCATTCGCAATTTCTATGCTCTTTCCGTATTTTACCTTAAACAGTTTAACGGCTGATGATCTTTTCTTTTTTAAAAGACCTTTTACTTCAACTGGCGCCTGTGCCATTGTTGTTAAAGAGGCCAAGCACAAAAGTCCGGCGCTTAATAATTTTTTCATTTTAATTGGTTTAATTTGTATGTTTTGATTTTATACAGAAAACTATCGTGTACGGTAAACCAGACTTTTAACCTTTCCAAAACCGCTATAGGTATTTGCCAGAACTATATCGCCATTAATTGAGGGTACTTCAAAAATTTCCATTTTGCCATTTTTTCCCTCTTCTTGTGTGGGGTTATAGCTACAAACAATAAGCTTATTACCATCAGGATATTTGGTAGTATTAATAAAAGTTTGAAATTTTAATAACGAAACCCTATCAGCTCCTTTATCTAACATAAGTTTGGTTGTTTTTAGAGACATATCAAACTCGTAAACTTTACCTGCAGCACTGTAAAACAAATATCCAAAATCAGGACTTACGGCAAAATTTTCTGCTTTATCAATATCAGCTCCTGTTATTTCGCCATAGTATGATTGAGCATTGTTTGTACCGTTAAAACGGGCCAAATATTTTTTCCCCGATTGTGGATCTTTCAACACGCTGAAAACTTCGCCTCCATTAAAAGTTACATAGGTCATGTAAACCAAATCTAACCCTGTAGAAAAACTAAATAGTTTGCCTGCTGCCGGATCAGGGATTACAGTACAGGATCCGGCACTTCCTATGTGCTTTACAAAACGTTTATTATCCGTATCGTAAAATATAGCAGGTATTGCAATAGTCTCTACTTCATTGGTTGCAATAAATGGTGCGATGTTAAAGGCTTTCAGCTCGCCATTAATAATATTTAGCGGGGCACTGTACCTTATCTGATTTACCCTATCATAGAGATATGCGTCTCCTCCTCCAATCATATACGATCTTGTTGATCCAGATCTTTGAACCACGTCTGCATAAAAATTTGAAGCAACCGGACCATATATTTCATTTTTGAGTGTATAGTTACTTTTCCATTTAAAATTATCAGGATCAATTCTTTCTGTACCCTGGTTAGTACCGACATATATTGCGTAACCTGCATTTAAACCTGGCCCCGTAGATACGCCCATTTCATAGTTATATACCATTTTAGGACTTCCACTTAGAACTAAACCCGAACCAGTGGTGGTTAAAAGGTCATTTATTACGTTAAATCCTGTTGTTGTTTTTGCCAGCATATCAAGCCTTGCTGAGCCATTAACGTCACACATCAAAAACCATCCTTCGTTTATTTCATTTTCTACCCTCATTTTGAACGCTTTTCTGTATTTAACGCCTGTGGCTTTGTCTGTTACTCCATAGTAGAAATAATAGGTTCCGGTAACAAGCGACATGTTCACGTCTAAATATCTTGTATTGGCGAGTACAAACACTGCATCTGAAGATCCAAAGCTGGTGTAATAAGCCCACTCATAACTATATTTGGAGGTGTCAGTTCCGTTATCCTGCGTAAAGCTTACTTCTGGTTTCATAATAAATCTTTTGCCGTAAATAGCCGTTACATCCTGTATTCCGATAAATTCTTTAACCGCATTAATTTCATTGTAATCATAATTACCAAGATCCTTTTTACAAGAAACCAATAAAAAAATGGCAATAAAGGGTAAAAAGCATAAGTATATTTTCTTTAACATCTTTTTCGATTTAATAAATTTCTAATTATTGAACACTTACACCCATAATCATCGCTGTACCGTCTTCATCATAAATAATATTACCTCCGGCTTTTTGCTCGTTCAGGTAACGCTGCATTAACTTCCCAAATGCATTCGCTTCTGCCACAGAAATAGATGTATCTAAATAGGCCGGTGTTATATTTAGATAGTCGCAGATCAGAAATAGTTTTTTTCGGCTGAAAGAACCGAAATAGGTATCTAACCATCGGGTTGGTTTTTTTAAAATATCGCTTATAATTATCTTGTATTTAATAAAGCTCATTCTTTTACCAGTGGCTGCATTGATCACTTTATCTTTCATCTCGATAGAAAAGTTTTCATTCTCCACTAAGTTGAGATAAAGTACGTAGCTATTGGTCAGCATATCAGCTGTTCTATGAATCTTAACCTGAATAGTGTCCTTAATTTGGTTCTTTTTTATAAAAAAAGCTGTTGGTAGAGCATCATAATGTTTCCCTGCAATTGCCGTAGAAGCCGGATCTACTTCTAACCGGTAAGCCCTATCTGCTGTTGACATTGCGCCAGTAGTAGCTAAAATAACCTTTTGTATAGAGTCAGTTCCTTTAACCAGTGAGAAGGATATATTGATGGAATCTGTATTGACATCACTACCATAAATAAGTTGCTTTCCTGCTTCATTAAAATAAATACTAGGTTTACCCTCATAGGTCATCAATTGTTTTTCGCAAGAAACTAAGGTGAAAAGAACCATAATGGTTGAAATACTATAAATAATTTTTTTCATTGCTAAATTCATTATGGTCTGATTTGAGTTTCTGATAATGGTAATGGTAAAACATAGGTGCTCGCATTCATGGTAACGTTACCACTTGCCACAGCACCGTTAGGAATGGTGGTTATATTTCGCCGCTTATAGTAATAGAAAAGTTGGCCTTCGCCAAAAAATTCCTTCTGATGGTCTTTTTGTAACTCTGTATTTAGAGTAGCTGCTGTGCCCGTGGCTAAACTGGTGAGCCCTCTATTGTTACGGACGGTATTTAGATTAGCATATCCCTGAGTTAAATCCGTTTCACTTTCCGCTGCGATATAGTACATTTCACTAATTTTTATTAGCGGTACCGTAAAGCGGAATGTTTTCGTTTTATCCTGAACATCGGCATATTTATAGAATGTACGATAGGTCTTACCTCCATTGGAAGGAACGATCCAGTTTAGATTGTATCTATAATCGTTCTCGTTTGATTCAAATACTGTTGCAAGCCTACCAGAAAGCGGCGCTAAAATGGTTTTTTCAGCTAAATCCGGATCAAATATCGCCAGATAATTGCTATACAGTTGAGTGCACTGGATTCCTACAATCATTTCTGTAGTAAATACACGATCTGGATTAACTTTTTCACTTAGTGCATTAGCAACCGTTACCCAGGGAAATTTTCCACTGTTAGCGATAACCTCTTTAGCTGCAGCCAGGGCAGCCACCTTATTCCCCCTATACATATTTACCCTTGCCTGCAAGGCTTTAACGGCATAATAATTAAATCGATAATTTCTATTGCGTAAAAAATCGGTACCATCATTCAAAGCCCCGGGCATTACTCCATTTACAATAACCGGATCTGCCTTTAATAGCTTTTCGGCATTGGCCAGATCAGCCGTAATCAAATTCATTATAACATTGGCGGGCAGTAATGGGCCAATTGCAGATCCCGACTGCGTATAATATGGAATAGAATTTTTTGTAGAATCTGCTGTATTATATCGCGGACCAAATAAACGTAACAAATCAAAATGCAACATTGCCCTCATGCAAATGGCCTCCCCACGGTAAATAGAGTCTGTTTTGGCATTAATTGCCCCGGAGTATTTAATCAGGTTCTCTTCGAAAGCGTTAATGTTTAAAATTGTACTGTATGCTCCTGTCCAAATGGCGTCAATTCTCGAAATAATCGGAGCATCTCCATAGGCATATATGCTCGATTTATATTGATCATGAATTGTGGTGATGTTATAACGCTGTGCCAGAATTTCAACGGTTGATAAGGTTAAATTATCTCCATAAAGATTATTTTTTGATAGGTTTAGATATAAACCGTTCAATGCTGTATTAACACCTTGCTTCGTAGAAAACAACTGCTCTTCTAAAACTTTATCCTCTGGTTGTACGTCAAGAAATTTTTTACATGATGTTAAAGTCGCTGTGACGATTAACATCATCATTAATGTAGTATAAATTCTTTTCATGATTAAAACGATACTCTTAAAGTAAATGAAACTGTATTGGCGAAAGGATAATCGATACCGCGTTCTCTCTTAACTGAAGAAATCCTGAAAATATCGTTAGTGAGCGCTGAAAGATTTAGCGATCTCATACCAAACTTCTTTAACCAAGCCGATCTGTCAAACGTATAACCCATACTGATCGATTCTCCACTAATGGTATTTTCTTTTTGCACAAAACGGGACGACATTGGTGTTGTTGCTGTTTGCGAAATCCCTTTAAACTGCGCTACATCACCAGGTTTCTGCCAGCGATCATAAAGTGCCCGTTTATCCTGATTTGAGGCAATATTGGTATATGTAATATTTTCCACTTTATTGTAAAGTGCAGTATTGAAAATATCTCCACCTAAACGATATCTGAGGTATACACCCAGATTAAATCCCTTAAATGAAAAAGTACTTGTGAAAATCCCTTCAATTACCGGGTTCGTGTTGCCAACGGCCTGAACACTTCCTAAACTATAGTCAAACGTATATTGTCCATCATTTCTTAAAAACATCTCTCTACCAGTTGCAGGATCTATACCCAGAGACTTTGCTGCCCAAATATCATCCGGACTATAACCATCTGTAAAGCGCAACAAAGTTTTATTGTTTTCCTGTTGCTTGTTCAGTGATCTTAATGCATTTCCAAAGCCATCATATTTGCTTTTGTTTAGATTTCCAGATGCACCAACAACCCAAACTATTCTTTTTTCGATATTGTATATAGGTGCATAGTTTAATTTAAACTCCATTCCCTTATTATTTAAAATCCCCACATTTAAAGGATAATTAAATACACCCGTTGAAGATGGTAAATCAACTGCTACCACCAGTGGATCTGTACGTTTATTATAGACTGAAACATAACCAAATAACCGGTCGTTAAATAATGAATAATCCAAACCAGCACTAATCTGGGTAGTTTTTTGTGGTTTAAGATCAGGATTACCAAGCGTAGCCAAACTTACACCTTGACCAAACTGATTGTAATTGGTTGAACTATTAAAATTATAAACAGAAACTGATGTAATATTCCCATAATTCTGATTACCGGTTACGCCGATATTTGCATATAACTTAAGCCTGTTTATCCAACGTGTATTAGCAAAAAAATGCTCCCGGTTTAAATTCCATCCTATTCCACTCGACCAATACGGAGAAAACTGCTTGTTTTTACCAAAAGCCGTAGAACCATCCAAGCGATAGGAAAAATCAAACAAATACCGCATATCGTAGGCGTAATTTGCAGATAGCGTTGCATTGGCAGTACGGTATACACTAGAAGATGCGGTTGGGGCAGCATTGGATTGATAGCTATAAGCAAACCTTGGGTTGCCTGTACTTCCTTCAGGAAAACCTTCTGCAACAAAGCCCACAGCCCTAAAATCACGATTGTTTATTTCTGCCCTTGCATTCGCTGTAACAGAATGCTTTCCACCAAATACTTTTCCATATGTTAAAAGCATATTGCCCTGATAGGAAAAATTATCTGTTTTAGAATTTGTGTATTTTCCCCTTTGTAAAGCCCCCACTTCTTCAAACACACTATTTTCTGGTGCAAGAAAACTAACAGCAGTTACCGACCCCTTAACCAGTTGTAGCCCACCTCTAATCTGCAAATCTGAACTGATATCGTAGTTTAATTGAAAGTTATTCTGAACTTCTAGGTTTTCAGCTGTACTGGTATTCGGTAACGATGCATCATACAAAGGGTTTCTAACTTTTAGCTCGCTATAAGTAGAGGTATTGCTAACCTCCAAATATCTTTGCGAAGGATCTTTAATATAATATGGATTAGCATTTACAAAATTAGAGAATGATCCATATGGTGAATCTGTTGAACTATAACCTCGAACGTATAGGATATTATTAATATTAAACTTTCCTTTTCTATAGGTTAAGTTTATATTTCCACTCCAGGTATCTCTGCCAGAACCTTTCATTGCGCCGCTTTGCGTTTTATAGTTTAACCCCACCCCGTAAGTAAAAGCCTGGTCTCCTCCTTGTGCGTAAATGGAATTATTTTCCGTTATCCCAGTCTGTACAGGTTCATTTAGCCAATAAGTATCAACCCCTCTTTTTACCGCGGCGAGATGGTTATTATAAATTTGATCTAAACCGATCTGCTGATACGTTGCATTTGAAACGAAATAATTATATCGGCCAGCAAGCTTTTCAAATTGTAGTTTTTCAGCTGCATTCATCATATTGTAACCCGAAAGATCCGGGCTCTCTACTCTAAAATCATTAGAATAAGTAAACTGAAGTTGGCCAGCCTTTGGACGAATAGTTTCAACAACAACAACTCCATTTGATGCCCGGGCCCCATACAATGCTGTTGAAGCAGCATCCTTTAGAATAGTTACTGAAGCAACTCTGTTCATATCCAAATCCACAATGTTCTGGAGTGTCGTTTCAAATCCATCTAAAATAAATAAGGGTTGGTTAGGATCTGTACCAAATTGATCTTTCAATGTGGCTGTTGGAACACTTGTTTTACCCCTCACTTCAATAACAGGCAAAACATTTGGATTAGCTCCAGCCAAATTGTTCTCCATCAAAATAAAAGACGGGTCAAGGGTTCTTAAACTTTGAATAATGTTATTATTCCCAATACTTTTTAAGGTTTCTCCAGAAAACGTTGCAGTTACACCTGTAAAACTGTTTTTATTTCTTGTAATACCCGTGCCAGTTACAATAACATCTTTATCCAAACTAGTCGAACTTTCTTTTAAAACTACCGAAAGCGAAAAAGTACCACCATCCCTTACCTCACCGGTAACTGTTTTTGTTTCGTAACCAATAAAATTGATGGTGAACTTGTATGGCCCTGCCGCTAGTCTTGGAAAGCTAAATACGCCGTTCTTATCTGATGAGGTTGTTGTTTTAATCCCTGTTTGCACATTTTGAGCGATAACAGTTGCACCTACAATGGTTTCTTTTGCGTCTTTAATAACCCCTTTAACAGATGGCGTTTGTGCATAGGCGCTTAGCCCAAGATAAAGGCAAAGCAGTAGCAGTAAGACACGTTTTGGAACGTTCCTTTTAGTAAAAATTTTAATCATGAAGTTAGTTAGTTTGGTCTAGTTGTGTTTAGGGTTTTTATTTACTTCTTCTTTATGTTATATCCCACCTCTGTTTTTTCTGGGGTCAGGTTATTGAGCGAACAAAGCATATTTAAGAAAGAGTCAATGTCATCGCGTCCGAATTCATATTGTCCTGTAAATACTTTTTTGTTTAACTGACCTGCAGAATATTTTATTTTAATGTTCAATTTCGTTTCAAGTGCATCAAAAACGCCGGCTAGAGATTCGTTATCGAAAATAATGGCGTTTTCGGTAACAATAGCCTTATTCTGATCTAAAATTTCCAGTTTCTTAGCTGGCAGGATATTAACCTCTTTCACATTTGCAGCATAGGTTTGCATATTCACCGTAAATACTTTTCCCGGTAATAAATACACTGTTTTAACTCCTGCCGCCAGCAATTTATGTTGAGCCTTAACCACCACCTTTCCTTCAATTAATCTCACTTTAGTGTAAAGCCCTTTTTTAAAGGCGGTTATTTTAAAAACCGTACCTAAAGCAGTAGTAGCCAGGTTATTGGCAAAAACTGTAAAAGGTTTGGTCTTATCTTTATGCACCCTGAATAGTGCCTGTCCGATTAAAACCACATCTCTTTTTCCCTGATCAAACGGAAAATAACTCACCTCACTGTTTGGATCTAGTTCAACAATAGTTCCATCCGGAAGCGTGTGCGTCTGTTTTACCTGAGAGGTATTGGTCACA
Source organism: Pedobacter sp. GW460-11-11-14-TSB4 (assembly GCF_059423705.1). Taxonomy (NCBI): domain Bacteria; kingdom Pseudomonadati; phylum Bacteroidota; class Sphingobacteriia; order Sphingobacteriales; family Sphingobacteriaceae; genus Pedobacter; species Pedobacter sp. GW460-11-11-14-TSB4. Next base: position 14,186 of record NZ_JBWKYI010000011.1, on the reverse strand, counting down.
AACTTAGCAACCCTTGCAGGTACCCTCGCTTTAGTTAAAGCAGCAACATTAGAGGTAGAAACCTGATTACTGTTAAATTTATAAACCACCAATCCGATAGTAGCAATCAATGCGATCGAGGCGGCATAAGCTAAATAACGCAACCGGCTTCTCTTCATTTCTTTAGTATCGTGGATATGATCTAATACATTTACATAAATCCGGTCTGATACTTCGCCATCAACTTTTTCTTTCGGTTCAAAATGCTCCCATTCCTCGCTGTTTAAATAAATTTCGCGGTTGTCTCCGTCAGCTAAAAATTTACTTACCATGCGGGCTTCCTCGGCAGTACATTGGCCGGCAAAAAACTTCTCAACAAGCTTTTGGTTGATTTGCATAACTACATTACGTTTTTGAAAGCACTTTACCCCTATAGGGCTGAAATTATTTTATATAATTTCTGAAAAAAGCAGTTTTTTGGCCAAAAAAGGCAATAATTATTTATTAATAATGGCCGACATGATGATGGCCAAAGAAATAATAGAAGAAAATGCAGCTCTTAGCTGTTTTAATGCCTGTGATATGTGATTTTCGACCGTTTTAGGAGAAATAGAAAGCATTTCTGCAATTTCTTTATAAGAATAACCCTCTACCTTACTTAATTTGAATACTTTTTTTCTAACGGGTGCCATTTGTTCGATCGCCTGCTCCAATGCATGATGCACTTCTGGCTGATCAACTTCTGTCCGCAAAGCATAATCATTTTCTACTAAAGTCAAATGTTTTTTGCCAACCGCCTCCTTTCTAAGCTGATCGATAAGGATCGTACCCGCAATGCGGAAAATCTGTGCCGATAAGCTATACTCCATGGAAAGATTTTCTCTCTTTTCCCAAAGTTTGATAAAAGTAAGCTGCACCACCTCTTCGGCCATGTAAACTGAACCTGTTTTTTTCAGTACATAAGCGTAAAGTTTTTGGTTGAACAAACGGTAAACTGTTTGAAAAGTTTGTAAGCAACCCGACGCTAAATCAACAACATAGTCCATTAATAGGGATTCCTGAGAAAATATAAAGGGTGATTTTACTAGTTATTCGGAGCGGATGATAGGCCAAAGATATTTTTTCATTAAATAAGAATCAACCCATTGTTAAGTTTTTCACGCATTTTAATAAAAAAAATAGCTTCTCATTACTAATCAAACGTTTGTCTTATTTTTACCTTTTTCATCATTTTATAAGAATTTCGATTAAAAACCTGCAAATAATTAAAATTGATAACCAATTTGTAATAAACACGTTATCCTAATATCAGATTTCTTTCAATTGATTAGAACTATTTTTACATTTACGGTGATATGGTGAGCAATAACTACAGTGATTTATTACGGAAGATAGATGAGTTTATCCGCAAATTTTACCTGAATAAAATTTTGCGTGGCAGTATTTATGCTGCAGCCATACTTTTAGGGTTGTATCTCCTGGTTTTCCTGAGCCTGTATTACCTCAATCCAACTGCTGGTTTTAAAACCTTTGTATTTTTTGCCTATCTCCTCATTGGTATTCTACTGGTTGGCTTTTTAATCATCAAACCCTTGCTTTCCATGCTCAAACTGGGCAAACACCTTACCTTCGATGAAGCATCGGTTATCATTGGAAATCACTTTACCGATATTAAGGATAAATTATTGAATACCTTACAACTTCATCATTTATCCGAAAATCATCCTGAAAACAACCACCTTATTCTCGCCAGTATCGATCAAAAGATCCTTGAGCTTAAACCTGTCCCCTTTTACACCGCCGTTAGCATTAACGATAACCGGAAATATTTAAAATATCTTTTTATTCCCCTTTCAATCATTCTGCTTATTGCCATTATTGCGCCGACTATTTTACGCGAGGGCACGTACAGTTTCTTTAAGTACGATGAGTACATAGCACCTAAAGCTCCATTTAGTTTTACGGTTTTAAATAAAAGCTTAACGGTTACACAAGGCGATGATTTAACCTTAAACGTAAAACTGACAGGCGACGAACTCCCTGCCGAAATTTATGTGGAAGACGGAAAAAACACCTATAAACTTGAAAAAGAGAACATCACGAAGTTTCATTACAGCATCAAAAATATACAGAGCGATAAAAAACTGATTTTTAAAGGTGGCGGCTTTAGTTCAGCGGTGTTTACAGTTTCCGTTAAACCACGCCCCGAGCTACTCAATGCAACCGCAACTTTAAATTACCCCGCTTACCTGGGCAAAAAACAAGAGTTGATTGCCAATGTTGGCGATATGCTCCTGCCCGAAGGCACCAAAGTGACCTGGAATTTTAAAACCGGACAAAGCAGTTCCCTTCTGTTTGTTTTAAATGGAACCGAAAATATTTTAAAAGTTGAGGATAATGAATCAGCCTTTAATGCCACCATCCGGAACAATTCAAAATACAGTATTACCCCTAAAAATCAATACGTTACCATCAGAGATTCGCTTTCACACCAAATCACGGTAGTTAAAGATCAGGCTCCGGGGATTATCGTAGAAGAAAAGCCCGATTCAGTTAGTAATAAAGCCTTATATTTTAGCGGACAAGTAACGGATGATTACGGTTTTAGCCGCTTAAGTTTTAAATACAATATCAAAGAAAATAACCGCATTGTCGGTACGGTTACCAAAAATATTGCCATTAAAGGCAATGCGACCGAAAATAGCTTTTTCTATTTCTGGGATTTAAAAACAGCATCAGCCAGGCCGGGTCAGGAAATTGAATATTATTTTGAAGTAGCCGATAATGATGGTGTAAATGGTGCAAAAATTACCCGATCGGAAATTAAAACCTTTAAACAACCCACCAAAAAAGAAACCGCCGAACAGGTCAACGCCAGTAACCAGGCATTAAAACAAAAAATGCAGTCGGCCATACGTTTAGCCAATACCATCGAAAAAGAAAGTAAAAAAGTGGCCGAAAGCCTCATCGATAAAAAACAGATTTCTTTCGAAGATAAAAAACAGATTGAAGCCCTTTTAGACAAACAAAAGCAACTTGATGAGGCCGTTAAGGAAATTAAAGAGCAGAACGATAAAAATATTCAGCAACAGGAAGACCAAAAGCAAACGGAAGAGCTTTTAGAAAAACAGAAACAGATTAAGGATCTGTTTGATAATGTGCTGGATGAGAAAACAAAAGAACTTTTGAAAAAGCTGCAAAACCTGATGAATGAGAAAAATAAAGACCAAACGCAAAACGAACTTTCGAAGATGCAATTGGACAATAAAACCCTCAAAAATGAACTCGACCGGATTTTAGAGCTTTACAAACAGTTAGAATTTGAACAAAATCTTCAAACAGATATCGACCGTTTAAATGAGCTGGCTAAAGAACAAAAGGAACTTGCTGAGCAAACCAAAGATAAAAAGCAGGATAACGAATCGTTAAAGCAAAAACAGGACGCGCTTAACAAAGAGATGAAAGATCTGAAAGACGATTTGAAAAAACTGGAAGAAAAAAATCAATCGCTTGAAAGGCCAAATCCCTTCGAAAATCCTGAGAAAGATGTTCAGGATATACAAAAAGAACAGCAAGACAGTAAAGATGCTTTAGATAAAAAGGATTCGAAAAATGCAAGCCAGAAACAGCAAAAAGCGGCTGAGCAAATGGAGAAATTATCTAAAAAAATGAGCGATATGCAGCAGCAGGGCGAAGAGATGGAAAATAACTTAAACGCTAAAGAGTTACGCCAGTTACTGGAAAACTTGTTAACCACCTCTTTCGATCAGGAAAAAGTTATGCTTGCCTTAAAGAAAATGACTGCTGCCGATCCATCCTATACCAGTAATGTCCAGAAACAACGTAGCATTAAAGATAACCTTAAAACCATTGCCGATAGCTTGTACAGTTTAAGCAAAAGGGTTCCACAGATAGAATCGACGGTAAATGAGGAAATGAACAAGATTAATTTCAACCTGGATAAAAGTTTAGAAAGTTTGGGCGATAGAAGAACTCCCGAAGCCAATCGTTTCCAGCAGTTTACCATGACTTCTATCAATAATTTAACCCTGATGTTGAGCGAGGCCTTAAGTCAGCTGCAAAATATGCAGAAAAACGGTAAGGGCGGCAGTGGAAAGAAACAAAAACAAGGGATGAAACAGCTTTCGCAGCTGCAGGATCAACTGAATAAAAGCATGCAGAAAGCCCGCGAACAGATGCAAAAACAGGGCGGCAATCAAGGCACGGTAGGGAAAGGACAAATGAGCCAGGAGTTTGGTAAAATGGCTCAGCAGCAGCAAATGATCCGTCAGGCTTTAGAAAAAATAAACCGTGAAGAAAATAAAGATGGTACAGGTAAAATGGGCAACCTAAACGAAGCCATTAAAGAAATGAAACAAACCGAGAGCGATCTGGTTAACAAACGTTTACAGCAGGAAACCTTAAACAGACAGAAAGAACTATTAACCAAACTACTAGAAGCCGAAAAAGCAGAACGCGACCAGGAAGAGGATTCCAAACGTGAAAGTAAAGCTGCCAAAGAGTTTCCGCCATCTTATCAAAAAATGGTCGATCAGTATAAAAAACAACAACAAAACGGCAACGATATGTTGCAGAAACTGCCGCCAAGTTTAAATTACTACTATAAAAATAAGATTGCTGAGTATTTAAAATCGTTGAATATGGTTCGATAATGTTAGGAGTTGCGCGTCACCCTGACCTGTAGCGCAGCGGAAAGCTACGGAGTAACCCGAGCTTTAAGCGAGCTCACCGGAGGTAATTTATTTCAGGGTCTTTGTCCAAAAGATGCTGAAACAAGTTCAGCATGACGACTGTCGGAATATTTCTTAAATTTGCAGCCATAAACACCACAATATGCCTGCAATATCCTTTTTCACAGAATCAGTTAGCTATAATCTTCCTCAGAAACTTAAGGTGAAGAAATGGATTAAAGCAACCATCGAAAAAGAAGGTTTTAAATTGCAGGAGCTTAATTTTATCTTCTGTAGCGACGAATACCTGTTGGGCATTAACCAACAATATTTAAACCACGATACCTACACAGATATCATTACTTTCGATAATTCTGAAGAAGAAAAACAGATTGTAAGCGATATTTTTATCAGCATTGAGCGTGTTAAAGAAAACGCCAAAACCTTTAAAACATCGGAATTTGATGAGGTTTGCCGCATTATGATCCATGGAACCCTTCATTTATTGGGTTACAAAGACAAAGGAAAAGTAGCCAAAACCCTCATGACGCAAAAAGAAGATGAGTATTTGGGTTACAGAGCTGAAGCCGGCTTAGTTTAAATTATTATTTCTTCTACTTGGTGCCACTCTGGGGTTGATTTAATTTCTCTTTTTTCCATTTTTTCTAATACGATCTTTATGCTGAACTTGTTTTACAAGTAGAAGTAGTATTTTCAATTGTCTTGTAGCTACTAGGTGGTCAGCATCGTTCATACGATCAAGCCCCTGAAATAAGTTCAGGGTGACGATGACTAATACAAACTAAAAAACAATTATTTCCTTCCCTATTTTTTTATGGCGTTCGTCTAAAAGTTACGGGCGTTCGTCGACTATTAGGCTATACTGGTATAATACATCAAAAACCGCTGCAACTTTTATGGCCTGTTGCAGTCTTATATTAAAAAGCAACAATAAAAAGATGAAGAGTTGAGGTTGTTAAACCTGTTTTCTAGTCATCATACAAGATAAAGTTTAGTTTTAGTTAATGATTGAAGCAGCGGTGGAGCGAGTCCGACCGCTGTTTTCTTTTATATACAACCGCATGCGATATAAATCCATACTTTCCAGATAGATAAATCATCAATAACAGGCCATTTTTAGCCTGATACAGATTGCTTTACAATTTGATTATGCCGTTCCAAATATTTTATACTTACTTTTGCACTAATTTTCCTTTATAAATCCGAAATACAAAAAAATTGAGCACACTAATTGCGGCAGAAGGCTTAGGGCATGGTTATCATGACGAATGGCTATTTAAAAATTTAACCTTGGGTATTAACTCTGGTCAGCGCGTGGCGTTGGTTGGAATTAATGGTGCAGGTAAGAGTACACTTTTGAAATTATTGGCAGAAAGGTTCCCTCCGCTCGAAGGTAAAATTGTAAAAAATAAAGCTGTTAAAATCGGTTTCCTCGACCAGGAGCCTCAATTTACGGAGGGTTTTTCTATTAGCGACCACATATTCTCGCTGGAGAATAAACAACAACAATTGATTAAGGAATATGAGGAGTTAATTGAAGATCCAAACCCGGATGAGAAAACACTTAACCGTTTATATGAAGAATTAAGTGAGCATAACGCCTGGGAATATGAACATGAGATCAAGACCATTTTAAACAGAATGGGCATTACTCATCTTCAGCAGAAAATATCAACGTTATCTGGTGGACAAAAGAAACGTTTGGCTTTGGCTAAACTCTTAATTGAGGATCCTGAAATTTTGGTGCTTGATGAGCCAACCAACCACTTGGATATTGACACAATTGAATGGCTGGAGAAATTATTAACTACCGGACAAAAAACAATATTACTCGTTACCCACGACAGGTACTTTTTAGATAATGTTTGCAATACCATTGTAGAGTTAGACAGGGGAAAAATATTTAACTATAACGGAAATTATGCTTACTTCTTAGAAAAGAAAAGCGAAAGGGAGGCTTTAGACGCGACGGTTTTACATAAGAACCAACAGCTATTGAAGAAAGAATTAGAGTGGATGAGGCGTATGCCACAAGCCCGAGCGACGAAATCTAACGCTAGAATTAATGCTTTTTACGATTTAGAGGAAAAAACCAAGAAAAAGACTGATAATCAGAGTATTAACCTCCAAATGAAGATGTCTCGTCAAGGCGGGAAGATTATTGAGCTGGAACATGTTCAAAAAGCATTTGACGGGCGTCCGATCATCAATGATTTTAGTTACACCTTTAAAAAAGGCGATCGTATTGGCCTGGCCGGAAAAAACGGAACAGGAAAATCTACCCTGCTGAATATTATTACCAGTCAATTGAAACCGGACAATGGTAAAGTTGATACTGGAGAAACAACCGTATTTGGCTACTATAAACAGGGTGGTTTAACTTTCGATCCGAAGGAAAGAGTAATTGATATTGTAAAGTCTGATGCCGAATATATCAAGATGGCCGACGGCTCAGTGATTACTGCTTCTGCCCTATTAACCTTATTTCTTTTCCCGCCTAAGAAGCAACATGGCATGGTAGAGAAATTAAGCGGTGGTGAAAAGAAGCGTTTGAACCTGATGAAGGTGTTGATGCAAAATCCAAATTTTTTGATTTTGGATGAGCCCACCAACGATCTTGACATCGACACCTTAAATGTTCTTGAAGAATTTTTAGAGAATTTCCCAGGCATTTTAATGTTGGTTTCACACGACAGATACCTACTCGATAAAATGAGTGATCAGCTATTTATCATGGAGGGTGAAGGCGTCGTTAAAATTTACAATGGTAATTATTCCGAATATCGTTTGAGTTTAGAACAACCAAAAGTTAAAACTGAAACCAAGAAAAGCCCTGCTCCTGTTGTAGAACAAGCACCAGTGAAAGCAGCAAAAAAATTGAGTTTCAAAGAACAAAAAGAATTAGAAGATAGCGAAAAAGGCATCGCAGAAATGGAAAATAAAATAGCTTCGCTTAACGAAAGTCTTGTTAAAATTGACGCGACCGACTATGTGAAAATTCAAGAAGTTTCAGCAGAAATAGAATCGCTTCAGGTAAAGCTCGACGAATTCACCATGCGTTGGCTTGAACTATCAGAATAACGAAAGCGCAATTCTAAGATGTTTTCCGCGTTATGTTTCACGTGGAACATCAACAAATCGTCATGCTGAAAATAAAATCAGCATCTCGTAATATTAAGATAAAAACCAATTGTTTCACGTGGAACAATTAAAGAAATATAAAATAAAATGTTTTCAAAATACGATTTGATTGTTGTTGGTGCTGGTCACGCAGGCTGTGAAGCTGCTGCTGCCGCTGCCAATTTAGGGTCATCTGTTTTATTAATCACAATGAATATGGGCACCATCGCCCAGATGAGTTGTAACCCTGCCATGGGTGGTGTAGCTAAAGGACAGATTGTTCGCGAGGTGGATGCAATGGGCGGATACTCAGGCATCATCTCTGATAAATCGACCATTCAGTTTAGAATGCTCAATAAATCAAAGGGTCCTGCTATGTGGAGCCCAAGAGCACAAATTGATAGAATGCGTTTTGCTGAAGAGTGGCGTTTAGCATTAGAAAGAACATCTAATCTTGACATATGGCAGGATAGCGTGGTAGGCCTATTAGTAAAAGATAATACGGTATACGGCGTTAAAACTTCTTTAGGTATCGAGATAGAAAGTACAGCAGTAGTCCTGACTAACGGTACATTTCTAAATGGCGTAATGCACATCGGAGAAAAGAAATTTGGAGGTGGTAGAACCGCAGAAAGAGCTTCAACCGGAATTACCGAACAGCTGGTAGAATTGGGTATGGAAGCAGGCCGTATGAAAACTGGTACTCCCCCACGTGTGGATGGAAGAAGTTTAGATTATACCAAAATGGAAGAACAATGGGGAGATGAAAACCCAGGTAAATTCTCCTACACAGATACTGAAGTTTCTACCGATCAACGTTGTTGCTGGATCACTTATACCAATGGGGATGTTCACGAAACTTTAAAAGAAGGCTTCGAAAAATCGCCCATGTTTACCGGAAGAATTAAAGGTTTGGGCCCGAGGTACTGCCCATCTATCGAAGATAAAATTAATCGTTTTGCGGAACGTGACAGACACCAGATTTTTGTTGAACCTGAAGGATGGAACACTTGCGAAATTTATGTAAATGGATTTTCAACTTCACTTCCCGAAGATGTACAATTTAAAGCCTTGAGATTAATACCAGGTTTTGAGCAGGCAAAAATGTTCAGGCCGGGCTATGCCATCGAGTACGATTTCTTCCCACCTACCCAATTGTCTTTAACATTAGAAACTAAATTGATCAGCAATTTATTTTTAGCAGGACAAATTAACGGAACTACAGGATACGAAGAAGCGGCTTGTCAAGGTTTCATGGCCGGCATAAATGCACATCAAAAAATCACGGATAAACACGAACTGATCATGAAAAGATCTGACAGTTATATTGGTGTTTTAATTGATGACCTGGTAACTAAAGGAACGGAAGAACCTTATCGCATGTTTACCTCCAGAGCCGAACACCGTTTATTATTGAGACAAGATAATGCCGATATCCGCCTATCTCCTATCGGACATGAGTTGGGTTTAATTTCTGACGAGCGTTTAGAAAAGGTAAATCAGAAAATTGCAAATGCTGATGCTTTGGTTAAGTTCACCAGAAACCAGGGAATCGAAATGAGCGATGCCAATCCAATGCTTGAAAGTTTAGGATCGAGTGTTTTAAATCAAAATGTAAAAATACACAGTCTCGTTGGAAGACCTCATGTTGGATTACCCGATTTAATTAAGGTAAGCAAACCTCTTGCTGAAGCTACCAAAGATTTAGACAACGAAACGATTGAGCAGGCAGAAATCAAAATTAAATATGAAAGTTATTTTGAGAAGGAAAATGAGATTGTAGCCAAGATGTTGAAGATGGAAGACAAAGAAATTAAACCAGATTTCGATTACAATAAAATTGTTTCCATTTCAAAAGAAGCTCGTGAAAAATTATTTAAGATCAAACCACGTACTTTAGGTCAGGCTTCACGAATTTCAGGCGTTTCACCTTCAGATATATCGGTTTTAATGGTTTATATCAATAAGTAATTGATTATCAACACTTTAACTATTTTAAAACAGACTTAAAATAAAGCGATATAAGCTAAAAAAAAGATTTTTTAATGTTACGGTTCCAAAAAGTATAAAAATTCGTCAGAACGTTTAAAATATGCCAAATTTAAAAGCTCAGTATTTTAACCTTAAAAATTTAGCGGTTGTGGTAACCATACTCCTATTTTTTGGTTGTGCAAGTATCCAAACGCCTCAGGGCGGACCAAAAGATACCAAGCCACCAAAAGTTTTAAGCATGACTCCAAAAAATCAAACAAGGAATTTTAATGCTAAAAAAATAGTAATCGAGTTTGATGAATATTTTAACCTTAAGGATGAGTTTAAAGAATTTTCCATTTCTCCCGATCAGGAAAAACTTCCCGAACTAAAAAAAAGACAAAAGAGATTAGAAATTAATCTCAAAGATACTTTAGAAAAAAATACAACTTATACTTTAAACTTCGGAAAATCTGTTGCCGATGTGAACGAAGGAAATGTTGTTAAAAATTTATCCTATGTTTTTTCCACCGGACCCGAAATAGATTCGCTATCATTAAGTGGTAAAGTAATTAATTCGTTAACCGATGAACCCGAGAAAGAAGTTACCGTATTTATTTTGCCTTTGGAAAGAGATACTATTTTCGGGAAAAAACGTCCTTCAATTTACACGACCACTGACAGTGCAGGAACGTACAAATTGAATAACTTAAGGAAAGGCACCTATAAAGTATATGCGGTTAAAGAAAGTAGCGGGGGAGGCGACAAAATATACCAGCAGCTTTCGGATGAAGTTGGATTTATAAAAGAACCGATTGTAATAGATAAAAATATTGAGAATATAGACCTGCAAATATTTAAAGAGTTAGCACCAGAATTCCGCGTATTAGACCGAAAATTAAATAATGATGGAAGTATATCAATCAGCTTAAATCAGCAGCTTAAAAGTCCTAAAATAACCATTACAGACCCGCCAGCTGTAGATGTAGGCAAGTTTGTCCATTTTTCAAAAAATAATGATACTGCCAAAATCTGGCTAAAGGATTTAAGTTTCGATTCGGTTAAAGTTGCCATACAAGATCAGGGTAAGGTTTTACAGACTTTAAACTTTACCAGGGGTAAAAAAGATACTTATACACGCGATGTAGCGATTTCTGATAATTTATCCGGTGGTAAACTAAATCCTTTTCAGCAGTTGACCCTAACCTTTCCTTTTCCGATGACTGCTGCAGATCCATCTAAAATCACGCTTTTAGAAGATTCTGTAAAACGAACAACTTTTGAGGTGGTAAAAGACAGTGTAGATTTTCTTAAATATTACATCAAATACCCCTGGAAAAATAAAAGAACTTATGATTTAAAATTAGCTGCAGGTGCCTTTACAGCTATATTTAACGCTAAAAACAAAGATGTAACCAAACGTTTTTCATTAGAAAGCGCGGATGCTTATACCACCCTGGTATTAAATGTAACTGTTCCGGATACTTCGAAAAGATATGTTGTACAGTTTTTAAATGAAAAAAAGGACATTATAAAATCTTTTCCGGTAAGCAAAAATTCGAAAGTTACTTTTTCTAAATATCCGGCTGGCAAATATATGCTCAGGGTAATTTATGATGAAAATAAAAACGGAATATGGGATACCGGAAATGTAAAGGAAGGATACCAGCCCGAAAAAGTCTGGTATTTAAAAGCTTTAATGGATTTAAAACCGAATTGGGAACGCGAAGATCCATTGGCGATACCTGCGCCACCAACTAAATAAAAAAAGTCGTCATCTCGACTGGAACACAGTGGAACGGAGAGATCTATCTCGAAACAGATTTCTCCATTCCGTTTCACTTCAGTCGAAATGACGGAAACTATTGGGTAAACCAACCCGAATACATGATATAATTATCAGGCAATTTATTCAATAAAGCCCTTTGCTCCTCAGTAATGGGCTTTATTTTTTTAGCTGGTGTACCCGCGTATAAATAACCTTTTTCGCAAACAGTATTCTCTAGCACTACAGATCCCGCTGCAATGATACAATACTCCTCTATCACCGCATGATCCATTACAATTGCACCCATACCGATTAAAACATTATCCTGGACGGTACAACCATGTACTATTGCATTATGCCCTACAGATACCCGGTTACCGATGTGTGTAGATGCTTTTAAATAGGTAGCATGAATTACAGCACCGTCTTGTATGTTCGATTCATTTCCGATTGTAATGGCATTTACATCGCCTCTAATCACGGCATTAAACCACACTGAACATTTATCACCGATTATTACATCACCAACAATGGTGGCGTTTTCAGCAATAAAATTATCTTTTCCTATTTCAGGGTATTTATTTTTTACGGGTAATATTAAAGGCATAACATTATTTTACGTCACCCTGAATTTATTTCAGGGTCTTTTTAAGTATTGTATATGTGATATTTAGATGCTGAACTAAATTCAGCATGACGATTCTACATTAAAAAACGGTATCTACTAATTCTTTTGCATGCTCAGGATAATCAGTAGTATAATGTAGTCCCCTGCTCTCTTTCCGTTGCATTGCAGATTTAATCACCAGATAAGCAGTTTGAATTACATTACGCAATTCGCAAAGTTTAACCGAAACCTTATTCTTTTTATAAAATTCTTCTGTTTCCTGATAGATTAAAAACAAGCGGCGATGTGCCCGCTCCAAACGAAAATCAGAACGTACAATACCTACATAATCGCCCATTATTTTTTGTAGCTCCCTAAGGTTATGTGTTACCAATACATCTTCGTTGCTTTGCGTAACACCTTTCGAATCCCATTCAGGAATGTTCTCGGGGATGACATTATTTTTAAAGTTTTCTATGGCATCCTGATAAATGCGGTGTGCAAAAACGGTAGCTTCCAGTAAAGAATTGGATGCCAAACGATTAGCACCATGTAGGCCAGTTGAAGAACACTCTCCACAGGCATATAAATTTTTAATCGAAGAACGACCATATTCGTCAACCAGAATACCACCACACATATAATGAGATGCAGGGGTAACCGGGATATAATCTTTCGTCATATCTATCCCTATTGATAAACACTTGGCATATATATTAGGAAAGTGTTTCAGAATATCTGCTTTCTTACGCATCGTAATATCCAGGTAAACAAAGTCATCACCCGATTTCTTCATTTCATTATCTACCGCACGGGCTACAATATCACGTGGTGCTAACGATTTACGCTCATCATATTCATGCATAAACTCTTCACCATTTTTACGCCTTAAAACGCCACCAAAACCCCTAACTGCTTCCGAAATTAAGAAGGATGGATACTCTCCGGGATGGTATAAGGCTGTTGGATGGAACTGAATAAACTCCATATTTCTCACTTTTCCTTTTGCACGATAAACCATTGCCATCCCATCACCTGTTGCAATAACCGGATTTGTTGTGGCCGAATACACATGTCCGGCACCACCCGAAGCCATCACAGTCACATTTGCCACAATCTTTTCCACATCGTTAAGCTCTGTGTTAAAGGCATATATGCCGTAACAGTTAATATCTTCGGTACGTTTATCCACAAACTCACCCAGGTGATGCTGGGTAATTAACTCCAGTGCGAAGTAATGTGTTAATATCTCTATGTTGTTATTCTCATGAATTTCATTTAGCAACACCCGTTCAATCTCGTATCCGGTGATATCTTTATAGTGTAAAACACGGTGTTCAGAGTGTCCTCCCTCCTTAGCTAAATCATAGAAACCAGCGTTATCTTTATCGAAGTTTATACCATAATCAATGATCTCCTGAATACGCTGAGGCCCCTCTTTTACAACGATTTCCACAATTTTTTCATCACATAATCCATCGCCGGCAATCAAGGTATCATCAATATGTTTCTCAAAAGAATCACCTTTATCTACCACAACTGCAACACCGCCCTGAGCGTATTTTGTATTCGATTCGTCTTCGTTCGATTTAGTAACAATTAAAACCTTACCAAACTTTGCCGCTTTAAGCGCGAAACTCAAACCCGCTATACCTGAACCAATTACCAGAAAATCTACTTTCCTCATTAATAAAAACATTTACTTTATCCACGATGTTAACAACTAGTTGATAAATGTTAACTCTGTGTCTAAATTATCCTAACAAATAAATTTGAATGTTTAAAGCTACTCTAAAAAGACAATTTGCCACAATCTTTTAAGTAATTTTTGAGCACCTTTGTACAAGTAATTAACTTTTTACCCACTTATAAACAATTAACATTCGGGTATTGATAAAAATTAGGCAACTTTTCGATAGTGCTGAAAATCAAACTCATGATATTATAGAAATGTAATCTAAATGTTAGTAAACGATTAACAACTTATATAAAAGAACTTTTTTTTGAAACTTGTCAACAATACTAACAC
>NZ_JBWKYI010000010.1:135700-208018 GCF_059423705.1 Pedobacter sp. GW460-11-11-14-TSB4 | reverse complement strand
CCTGCTGCATAAATCTAAAGTAATGCTTCTCAGAAAAAAAACTTTTTATTTGCATAAACCATAGAATACGGGTTTAGGTGGCACGGTCTGTACTAAGATTTAGGGTTGCAATATTGTGAAAGAAATCTTTTCATTATAATAGACTATTGTTCCTGAAAGTTTAAAGCACTGTTTTTTGTTTCCTAAACCTGATTGACGTGAAAAGCCCACAGCGCAGCGAGGACTTGTAACAGAAAGCAGGAGTGACGCTCATATGAAATACAGGTGCTGCTTTTCCTAACAAACAAAACTTTATTAAAAATGAACCCTTTATTTTTTTTGGAAAGCAGATTTAGTAACATTTAGGTTGAAGCATTCCCGCTGTACGCTTTACTTCGTGCCGCTGCCATCGGGTTTAGGTGGCAAATTCTGTACTAAGATTTGGCATTGCAGGCTGCAGAAAAATGAATGAAGATTAGAATTTAATAAACTTCTCGATCTGCTCGGTGGTGAACTTAATGGTATCGGGTTGGCTTAAATTGCCCTCGGCGTCTAATTCGGTTTTAATATTCGGGATGTGCAAACGTAAGGGTAGGATATGCAGGTGAATATAATGGCAAACACCTGTAAAATGATCTACCCCGCGGATATTGCCATATTTACCGGAAGAAATACCAACTAAAGCGGCCTTTTTATCATAAAAACTATCAGGAAAATTGCAGGCATCTATTAACACTTTTAGTACGCCAGGGTAACTTCCGTTGTACTCTGGCATGATAAACAAAAACTTTTCGGTGTTATTAATCATGTTCTGGATTTCCTGAAAAGCTTCCGATCGTTTGCCGTACATATCCGTATTCAAAACATCTATAGGCAGGTGCTCCAGGCTGAACAAATTGGCATCAGCGCCTTTTTCTTTTAGTTGCTTATGGTAATATTTGGCAACTTTTAGCGTATTGCTATTGGGCCTGTTGGTAGCGGCTATAATTGTGATCATGGATAATTGTTAATAAGATGTGTAAAACCCAAACACGCTTCTTGCTAAAATTGCCATATAGTTTGTATCTTAGCTGATTGTGAAAAAGGCCGTAAACAACGCAAAAATAGAACTTTTTGCCAATTAAAACGCATAAATAACACAGCCCAAATAAACGTTAAGTAAATTTCGGATACATAGATGAGCAAAATTATTGCATTAGCAAATCAAAAAGGTGGTGTTGGTAAAACAACTTCATCTATAAACCTGGCTGCGAGTTTGGCCGTACTAGAATACAAAACTTTACTGGTTGATGCTGATCCTCAGGCAAATTCGACTTCAGGTATCGGTTTCGATCCCCGGAATATTAAAGATAGTATTTATGAGTGTATCATTAATGATATCGATCCTTTACAGGCCATCCAAAAAACGGATACACCAAATTTAGATTTATTGCCTGCCCACATCGATCTGGTTGGTGCGGAAATCGAGATGATTAACCTGAATAACCGCGAGTACAAAATGAAAGCGGTGTTGGAGAAAATCAAAGATCAGTATGATTTTATTATTATCGATTGTTCTCCATCCCTAGGTTTAATTACCATCAATGCTTTAACAGCAGCCGATTCGGTGATTATCCCGGTTCAGTGTGAGTATTTTGCATTGGAAGGTTTGGGTAAGTTATTAAATACCATCAAAATTGTTCAGAACCGTCTAAACCCTGATCTGGAAATCGAAGGTATTTTATTGACCATGTACGATGTGCGTTTACGTTTATCAAACCAGGTGGTAGAAGAGGTGAAAACGCATTTCCACGAACTGGTTTTCGATACCATTATTCAGCGTAATACACGTTTAAGTGAAGCGCCTAGTTATGGCGTTTCGGTAATTATGCACGATGCGAATTGCAAAGGCGCCATTAATTACCTGAACCTTGCACGCGAAATTGTAAAGAAAAACGGCCTTTTAAAGGAAGAAGAAAACATAGGAACAGCAACTTTATAAATTATAGATGACATCTTTTCAGCGAAAAACAGGTTTAGGAAGAGGGTTAAGTGCGCTTTTAGATGATAGCGAATCTGCTCATCCGCCGAAACAGCAGGTAAATGCTGTTAGCGAAACCGAGCAGATTGGCAATATCAGTCACGTAAGTTTAACTGAAGTTGAAACCAATCCATACCAACCCCGTACCGAATTTGACCAGGTAGCTTTAAACGAGCTTGCCGACTCGATTAAGGTACAAGGTTTAATACAACCCATTACGGTTAGAAAACTGGCCGCAAACAAATACCAGCTTATTTCTGGTGAGCGTAGGTTCAGGGCTTCCAAGCTTGCTGGCTTAACACAGATTCCTGCTTACATCCGCAGTGCCAACGATCAGCAGATGCTGGAAATGGCCCTGATCGAAAATATTCAGCGTGAAAATTTAAATGCGATTGAAGTCGCATTGAGTTTCCAAAGGATGATTGATGAGGTAGGTTTAAAACAAGAACAATTAGGCGAACGTGTAGGTAAAAACCGTACAACAGTTACCAATTACCTGCGTTTATTAAAACTTCCGCCGGCTATTCAGGCTTCCATCCGCGATCAGAAAATTAGTATGGGGCACGCAAGGGCCTTAATTAATGTGGATGGTGTTGACAAGCAACTGTTTATCCACCAGGAAATTTTAGAAAAAGGATTATCGGTACGTAAGGTAGAAGAGCTTGTACGTAATTTACAACATGTGCCTTTAAAAGCCGGCGAAAAATCGAAAGAAAAAGCCGTTTCTTTTCAATATCAAAAATTACAGGACGATCTGGCTTCTAAATTTGCCACCCGTGTAAAGTTAAAAGTAAGTCAGAATGGTAAAGGGGCAATAGAAATTCCTTTTATGAGTGATGACGACTTAAACCGAATTTTAGAGTTATTAGACTGGTAATGCAAAAGACTAAGCTTTTAATACTGGTTACTGCATTTACATTTTTTCTTGTAAACTTAGCCTCAGCGCAGGTTAAGGATACGGTATTAAAACCTGCTGATACTTCGAAAATTAAATTATCTAAATCGTTAGATACTGCGGCTAAAAAACCAATGACCCGAAAGGACTCAATGAAAGCCAAGTATGTTAATCCGGGTAAGGTTGCCGGTAGAAAGGCGGTTTTCAGATCGATGATTATACCGGGCTGGGGCCAATTGTACAATATGCAATTGCTTAGCGACGGCTATGGTCCAAGGGCGGGTAAAAGTCAGATATGGCAGAAATTGTATACAAGTGCTAAAATTGCAGGTATTTACGGTGGAATAACCGTGCTGACCATGTCGTACATCGAAAGTAGCAAACAATATAATTTAGCCCTAACCGAATTACAGTATCGCGATTCGCATAGTGATCAACCTGATCCTAACGGCCCTTTTGGTAGCCGTTATTCTACTTCAGGCATCACCCAGCGTAAAGATACCTATAGAAGAAATAAACAGATTGTATTGTTTTCTTACGGTTTAGTTTATTTCGCCAATATCGTAGATGCTTATGTTGCAGCCCGTTTGCATTTCTTCAATATTGATGATAACCTTTCTTTTAAGGTAATGCCATCGATGATTAATACCAATTCGATGTATGGTTTCAATGCAACACCAGCGTTAAAACTATCACTAACATTTTAATTACCAAAAACATCATGATACGCCATATAGGATACTATATTTGAAATTATGAGGTTTTGCCAGTTCAGGTTAAGCACAAAAAAACAAGAATAAAAACTGAAATAAATATAAACAGATAAAACCATCATGATTTTTCAAACCACAATGGGATGATTAAATGGCTCAAGCCTGCTTGAACACCATTAAAACAACTGCATTCGAAAAATCTGATCGCTTCATCACAATTAAAACTAAACTATAAACAGATGAAACTTGCGCTTTTAGGATACGGTAAAATGGGGCAGATTATCGAAAAATTTGCTGTAGAACGTGGCCACGAAATTGTTTTAAAAATAACGATCGATAATCAGGAAGATTTAACCAGACAAAATTTAAAATCAGCTGATGTAGCCATCGATTTTAGTACACCTGATTCGGTTTTAAAAAATATTGATGCCTGTTTTGATGCCAATGTGCCGATAGTAGTGGGTACAACTGGTTGGTACGGCAAACTTCAGGAAGTAAAAGACGATTGCAACAACAGTAACAATACTTTACTTTATGGGTCTAACTTTAGTATTGGCGTAAATTTATTCTTTAAGCTGAATCAAACGCTGGCCAAGCTGATGAATAACTATCCTGCCTACGAGGTTCAGGTAGAGGAAATTCACCATACACAAAAACTGGATGCACCAAGCGGTACAGCCATTACCCTTGCAGAAGGGATTGTAGATAACCTGGACAGAAAACAGGAGTGGTTAAATGAAGTGGTAGGAACTGATGTTGAATTGTTTCCGAAAGCAGAACAATTGCTGATAGAATCGCATAGGATAGAAAATATTCCAGGCACACATACTGTAATTTACAGTAGCGAGGTTGATGAAATAGAAATTAAACATACGGCCCACAACAGAGCGGGATTTGCTTTAGGTGCTGTAGTAGCAGCAGAGTGGTTAAAAGATAAAAAGGGATTTTTCAGTATTACTGATATTTTTGAATAGAAGATAGTTTTCAGTTAACAATTGGCAATTTTTAGATAATCAATTTAAACAGTTAACAGATTTACCCAGTCAAAAATAAATCTGTGGAATCAACGAAAGATAACAGGTAACCGATTAATAAATCGCAAACCAAAAATAAGATATATGAATTATAAATTCTGGCAGCGAAAAAAAGATGCCCCAAAGAAGAAAAAAACTAAAACCCGCGAGTGGGTCGATGCAATTGTTTTTGCAGTAGTAGCCGCAACCATCATCCGCGTATTTTTTATCGAGGCTTACACCATACCATCTGGTTCGATGGAAAGATCTTTGCTGATTGGCGATTTCCTTTTTGTAAGTAAGGTTAATTATGGTGCACGTATTCCGATGACACCTGTAGCTTTTCCTTTTGCGCATCATACCATGCCGCTAACCACTTCAACCAAAGCTTACTGGGATGGCGTACAATGGAAATATCACCGTTTACCAGGTTTATCTAAAATTAAAAGAAACGATGTCGTGGTATTTAACTTTCCCGAAGGCGATACCGTTGCTGTAGAAAACCAGGCAGAAAGTTACTATGCTTTAGAACGGAGCATGGGCAGGCAGCAGGTGAGAAGCACATTTACGATCATAGACCGTCCGGTTGATAAACGTGAAAACTTTATTAAAAGATGTATTGGTATTCCGGGCGATGTCATTTCGATGAGCAACGGTATTGCCAATGTAAATGGCAAAAATGAGCCTTTAAAAAACACCGGGATGATGCCATACCGCATCGAGTTTAAAACCATGGACTTTAATTACGCAGCGCTTGATGAGTTTAATTTAAATTTAGGAGGTGCGCCAGCGGTGGCTGCCAATACTTATATTTTAGATGCCTCACCCGAAATTGCAGAGAAACTTAAAACTTTCGATTTTGTAAAATCAGTAACCTTAAGTCCTGATCCTGCCGGAGCTGTTCCAGGTGGTGTTTTCCCTAACGATCCAAACAGGGTTTGGAACAGGGATAACTTCGGACCGATTAAAATCCCTTCAAAAGGATGGACTGTTAAAATCGATAGCAATACCATGCCACTGTATTACAGGGCCATTAGAACCTACGAAGGAAACAAAGTAGAGCAAAAAGCCGGTGTTTGGTATATTAATGACAAGGTAGCTACCACTTATACTTTTAAAATGGACTATTACTGGATGATGGGTGATAACCGCCACAATTCGGCCGATTCGCGCTATTGGGGTTTTGTGCCTGAAGACCATATCGTAGGTAAAGCTTTATTTGTTTGGATGAGCTGGGATAGTACGGCATCCTTCCTACATAAAATAAGGTGGAGCAGGTTGTTTATGGGGATCCACTAATTTATACGATAATTTTTTAGAAAAAAGCTTGCATGATGCAGGCTTTTTTTGTGTCAAAATCACCTTTTTAAAAAAATTAAAAAGTTTTCATTGTTTATGTTTTTTTTTCATAAGTTTGTTATGTCAGCAGTTAGTAAAAAACATGTAAAAATCTAACCGTATATTCATATTCACTTCTTCTGACAAAAACCAGGGTTTTCAGTAGCCCTATAGTTAATTTTTTTGCTATTTAGAGCGTAGCAGCATAGATTAATGAAGTAATACTGAGTAAAGTAACTAATCAATTTAACTAACCATTACCAAACAGATTATGAAAAAAATTTACTTAACTAGCTTAAGTATTTTGTTGTTATGTATGGCAACAATTTCTGCTTTTGCGCAAAAAACCGTTTCTGGTACTGTAACGGACAACCAGGGTCTGCCATTAGCGGGCGTAAGTGTTTTCCTAAAGGGAACGACCAAAGGAACTTCTACCTCAACAGAAGGAAAGTACACACTGTCAGTACCATCAAATTCAACCATTGTTTTTAAATATTTAGGCTACCTGAATAAGGAAGTATCGGTAGGAGATAACAATACAATCAATGTTACATTATTGGATGATGCGAAAGCATTGGGTGAAGTAGTTGTAACTGGTTTAGGTGAAGAAAGGAATACAAGAAATTTGGGGTATGCCATGAATAATATCAAAGGAGACCAGATACGTGCTGCCAATACAATAAATCCCATCGCCGCGTTACAAGGATTGGTACCAGGGATGATGGTGCAGCCAGGTACTGGGGGACCACAATCAAGTCCAAAATTTCAAATAAGGGGGGCATCGAGTTTATATGGCTCAGAAAATACACCTTTAATAGTTGTTGATGGTGTTATATTATCAGATGATGCAATGAGTCCAGCTAGAGCAGGTGATCAGGATTTTGGAAATGTGTTAAAGAGTATTAATTCTGATGATATTGAAAGTATTTCGGTTTTAAAAGGCGGATCAGTAACTGCATTATATGGAAGTAGAGCAATAAATGGTGTGCTTTTGATCACAACCAAAAAGGGTTTTGCTCAAAAGGGATTGGGTATTTCATTTAGCCATGATGAAACATTCGATAATGCATATGCACTACCTGATATGCAGCAGGAATATGGATCAGGATTTACTCCAAGAGATTTTATTAAAGGGGCGAATGGGATGAACCAGATAAATTCAGCTTCTTATGGTTTTAGTTTTGGCCCTAAATTAGATGGATCGACGATTTTAGACATTGATGGAAGACAAATTAGCAATAGCATTTTAAACAACCCGTTAAGTTTGTACGAAACAGGACGTTATGTGAATAGTAATATTTCCATGCAGGGAGGAAATGAAAAAACTACTTTTCGTTTTTCTTATGCAAATAATTTTACAAAAGGAATAAGCCCGTATAATAAATTAAATCGTCATACTTTTAATTTTAGAGGTACGCAACGCTTAGGCGATGCAGTAGTGATTGATGCAACTGCATCATATTCTAATGTTAGAGGATTTAATCCACAAAGAATTTCTGGAGATAATAGTCTTATTTATGGATTAACATGGGGTTATCCTACCAATTTTGATTTAGATTATTGGAAAGATAATTATATTGATCCTGTTAATGGAGGAAGAAGTACTGTAGATCCTTTTACTACGAATCAATTGTTTTTCCGTTTAAATAAATTTAGTCAAATTCAGAATGAAAATAACTTTAGGGGAACCATAAATGCAAAAACTAATTTTACCAAATGGTTACAGCTTGAAACTAGTGCATCACTAAACTGGTACAATACAAACAAAGAAGATAGAGAACTTGGACAAGACCCAGGTTTTAAAGGTGGGTACTACGGTTCTGGAATCCGGAATGTTATTGATAGTAGATATAGAGCAGGTTTAAATTTAAATCATAAAGTAAACGATTTCGATTTGTTTTTGCAATTAGGCTCTGAAGTAGTACGTTCCCAGAGTAAAGGTGCAAATTATGGTACATCCGGAGGTTTAAAAGTTCCTGCTCAATATAGACTTTCAAATTCAATAAATACGCCAACTGTGGGTGAAGGAACACCGAATATCAGTCAGGTGTTTGCATCATATGCACAAGGTAGTATAGGGTATAAAAATTGGTTAACACTAAATTTATACGCGCGTAAAGAATGGAACTCTACATTGGTATATTCAAATGGAACCGGTAACTATAATTATTTTTATCCGGGTGCCGATTTAGCCTGGATTTTTACTGATGCTTTAAAAATGCCGAGTGTTTTCTCGTATGGAAAATTACGTGCTTCTTACGTTGTAACCGGTGGAGGTACTGTTGTTTACCGGTCAAATACAGGTTATTACTTAAAAGGTAGCAACTATCAAGCGGTGAATAGTAATACAGCAAATATCGAGCAGTATGGTTTCGATAGCCAGACATTAGGCAATCCAGATCTTAAACCTTTAAGAGCCTTTAGTAAAGAAATAGGTATAGAGCTTAAGATGTTTAAAAATAGGTTAGGTTTAGATTTTACAGCCTATAGAAAAAATACTAAAAATCAAATTATTAATCTTTCGGTTCCATCCGAATCAGGTGTGCAAAATAGATTGATTAATAGTGGGGATGTACAGGATCAAGGTATCGAATTTATTTTGTCAGGGACACCTATTAAGACACAATCATTTTCTTGGGATGCATTCTTTAATTACACCAGAAATAGGAATAAAATAATATCATTGGCTCCAGGTGTAACAACAGTACAATTGGAAGGTGGTGATGGTATTAGAACCATAGCAAAAGTAGGAGGAGAGTATTCTACATTGGTAGCAGCCTATGGTTATGCAAAATATCAGGCAAGAGATGCGAATGGAAATCCAATTGACAATCCAAATAATGGTAAACGCGTAATTTCTCCGGCAGGTACAGGAGGTGCTTTTTATACCAGAGCATCTAACTATGCAAATGGCTTAGAATCTGAAAGTACTATTGGTTCTACCCTTCCTAAATTTTATGGTAGTATTAGAAATGTATTTACTTACAAATCATTGTCGTTGAGTGCATTGATTGATGCTAAATTTGGTGGTTATGTATTTTCTGATACTTATTTTTACGGTAGTCAAACTGGTAATCTAAAAAACACATTGTTTGGCCGTACTGTTGAAAATGGCGGTACAGCTTATACTGAGGCCGGAAACCAGGAAATTGGCGTAGTTTTAGATGGTGTATTTGCCGATGGAACAATAATAAACGGTGTTAATGTAGGTGGCATGAGTCATCAGCAAGCCATTGATAAGGGATTAAGAATTCCGACCATAACCTGGAGATACTATAATAACTCAAATGGATGGGGTAATGGTATCAGAGAACGTGGTGCTTTCAAATCATCATGGGTTGCCGTAAGAGATATCACTTTATCATACGATCTGCCAAAAGCGTTTGTATCTAAAATAAAAATGAATGGGGTTAAGGTTTATGCTAGTGCCAGAAATATTGGTTTTCTATACAACAATGCACCAGATAACCTAAATGTTAATGACTTTACAAGTACTGGAGCTGGTGGAGCATTTTTAGGTGGCGGTACCCCTTATGTTAGAACATTTGGTTTAGGTATTAATGGTAGTTTTTAATCACTGTTTTTTATAAAATTGATATTATGAAATATTCAAAATATAATGTTGTTATAGTGTCGGCGTTTATAAGCTCAACACTTTTAATATATTCTTGCAGCAAAGAAAAATTTGCTGAATATAATACTAATCCTGATGCGGTTATTGCAATAGCACCAGAACCACTTTTTACCAAAGCGGTAACCAATTGGCACGATGATAGCTTTGAAGCTTTCTATGAAAACTATAGAGGTGTATCAAGGTGGACAAGACAAATGGTTGGCTTAACAGGTAATACAAGTACAATTACAGATGGAATAGGGAATATAAACCAACGGTATGGAAGGTTTTACAACAGTTCTGGAAACCTGCTGGTTGATGTTCAAAAAACTATTGATAAGCTTGCTGATGATCAAAAACCAAGGTATGTGCAAATGAAAACCATTGCAGAAATACTAAAGGTTTACGAGGCTTGGTTTGTAACTGATGGCAACGGAAGTATCCCATATACTGAAGCTTTTCAGGCCAGATATAATGGCACTTTTACACCCGTTTACGATACCCAACAGAATCTGTACAATAATTTTGAAAAGACGCTGAAAGATGCAGTAGCAGTTTTGAAAGCTCAGCCTGCGGTACCTCAGGTTAGCTTGGGTAATAATGATTTGTACTATCAAGGTTCGATACCTAAATGGATTAAGGCAGCAACTAGCTTACGTTTATTAATTGCCATGCGTTTATCTAAAAAAGATCCGGCAAAACTTAAAGCAATAGCAACTGATATATTAACAAACAGCGCAGCTGATTTAATGGCTTCACCAGATGACGATTGGTCATTAAAAGCTGGAAGTAATTTTATTGGTGCAGGTAACTGGGATGTTAGTGCCTCGGGTGCTTATGGAGCAAATGGAACAGTGGATTTTATGTGGAGAAACAACGATCCAAGATTACCATTGTTTTACCAAAAAAATTCATGGACACAAGAAAACTTTGATGCAGCTAAAACTGAAGGGAAAATACCGGCAAACTCGGTTTTCGATTCAAGACGCTATTATGGTCAGTTTACAAGCCCGGATGCAAATACAATCCCAGCTAAGCAAAAATTCTTTAGCCCTGTTGTAATCAAGAGCGGTAATTTAGATACGATATCTGCAATTCAATATCGTATGTTCACGCCAGCACTCAGCTCAGGTACAGGGTCGGCAACATTTTTAATACTAACCTATGCTGATATCTGTTTTCTACGTGCTGAATTAGCCGCAAGAAATATAACAAGCGAGAGCGCTTCTGAATGGTATTATAAAGGAATTGATGCATCTATCACCACTTATGATAGAATAGCTAAAGCGGCAGCTTTAGCCGATTATGCTGCTCTGGATCCTAATGCGGCTACAGCCTACAAAGCTAAACCAGAAATCGTTTATAATCCGGCAAAAGGATTAGAACAAATTTTAATTCAGCAGTACCTTAACTTCTATAAAAACTATAACGAATGTTGGGCACTGCTTAAAAGAACGGGCATGCCTAATGCGCAAACGGCTTTAGTGGTAGAAGATTTTACATTCTCAGGTCAGGTGCAACCAATACCTAGAAGGTTTGTAATCAACTTCCCTTTGGCCGGTGATGCTAATTTTGCAAATAAGCAAAGTGCAATCGCAGAAATGGCTAAAGAGTCTTATTTTGGACAACCAACTGATGTTAAAGGACGAGTTTGGTGGGATATGCCATAAGTTATTATTATCTTTATTAAGTGAAAATGGCCGGTATATCCGGCCATTTTAATTAGCTTTAAAAATGAGAAATCGCATTGTATTTATCATATCAATTCTATTTTATATAATCTTTTTGAATGAAGTGTCGGCTCAGCGCTTTCATGTTCAGGAAACAGGATTATGGCCGCAGGTGAAGATTATTAACCCGACTTCTGTAAGCACAAAACAAGCGATAAAAAATTATAAAAATACAGTATTCATCTTTCTTTCACCAGAGTGTCCCTTAAGTAGAAATTATATACCTGAGCTGAACCGACTAAAAAATACCTATAAAAATTGTGAGTTTATAGGCGTATTTCCAGGGAAATCTTATACACTAAAAGATATTAAAGCTTTTATTAAAGATTATAAAGTGTTATTTACAACTATTCTGGATGACAAGAAACACTTAACTCAGTTATTGAATGGCACGGTAACTCCCCAGGTTGTTTTGTTAAGCGCCAAGGGGAATATCGCTTATTCCGGACTGGTGGATGATAAAATAATTGAATTGGGTCAACAAAGGCAAATGGTATCAAAACATTTCCTTGCTGATGCAATAGAAGAGCTTGAGATGAATAAAAAAATTACAATTAGTGCCACAAAGCCAATTGGCTGTTATATTAATGATCTTTAGATAAATGAGGAAAATAATTTTACCAATCTTGTTTTTGATAAACTTAAATTTTGTTTATGCTCAAAAAAAAACTTTCTATGAAGATGTAGCGCCAATTATCTATAATAAATGTACCTCCTGCCATCGGGCTGGAGAAGCAGGGCCATTTCCTTTGATTTCTTATGAAGATGTTTCCAAGAGAGCATCGTTTATTAAGAAAGTCATAAAATCGGGCTATATGCCGCCATGGAAAGCAGATGATCATTATGCTGAAATCCCTTTCCAGGGAAATAGAAAACTAACAGATGCTGAGAAAAAAATCATCATTGATTGGATTGATGATAAAATGCCTGCTGGTACACCTAATAAATTGGCAACTGCTATTCTAACAAAATACCATTCAGGTACTAGCTACCATCGTAAGCCTGATGCCGTTTTAAATATGACCAAGCCTTTTGCTATTAAAGGAGATAATAAGGAAAGGTTTATTGTTTTTAAAATCCCTTTTCAATTTGCCAGGACACAAAATGTTGAAGCCATCGAATTTGTTTCTAAAAACAGAAAAGTAATTCACCATGCTAATTTTGCTATTTATGATGTGCCGGATAATATTCCCTTAGATAAATCTCCTGAGTTTATCAACACAACAGTTGGTGAAACTAATGAAGATAGCTTTTCAGCCTACAATGTCTATAAAAGTAACATGATTTATTATGGCGGATGGATTCCGGGAACAAAGTACGAATCTTATCCGAAGAATATTGGCTGGTTAATGCCTAAAAGAGGTGTAATTCTTTTAACGATGCATTACGCACCTACAGGTAAAGATGAAGTAGATTTTTCTTCTATTAACTTCTTTTTTACAAAACAACCTGTTGAAAGAGTTATTGATGTAGTGAACTTGGG
Organism: Pedobacter sp. GW460-11-11-14-TSB4; assembly: GCF_059423705.1. Taxonomy (NCBI): domain Bacteria; kingdom Pseudomonadati; phylum Bacteroidota; class Sphingobacteriia; order Sphingobacteriales; family Sphingobacteriaceae; genus Pedobacter; species Pedobacter sp. GW460-11-11-14-TSB4. The sequence goes on along the minus strand of NZ_JBWKYI010000010.1, from coordinate 195,234 downwards.
TTCTGGTGGGATAGCAGAAGAGGAAATAACCCCATACTTTATGATTCCCGCAGATAGCATTCGTTCTTTCAGGTTAAAAATCACCAATCCGGAAAAACAATCGATTTTGGGTGTTTGGCCTCATATGCATTTGCTTGGTAAAGATTTTAAAGCTTATGCAATAAGCCCGCAAAAAGATACTATAAAACTCATATCTATTCAAAAATGGGATTTTAACTGGCAGGAACTTTATAAATATCAGAAACCCGTAATCATACCTAAAGATTCGTATTTGGTTATTGAAGGGACATATGACAATTCGAAAAATAATCCAAAAAATTTATTTAACCCGCCCAGAAATATTTATGGTGGAGGAGAAATGAAAAGTATTGATGAAATGATGACTTTGATCATCCTGTATTTGCCATATAAAGATGATGATGAACACTTGTCTGTTAGTGAACCATAATTAACCTCAGCTTTTCAGAAAAGTTAAAATTATCTGATACGCTAAGTCTTCCTGCATTTAAATAACAAACCAGCATCATGGTTTAGTTAATTTGCCATAAAATAACTTTCTTTTTAATTTTTTTAAAAAGATTGCTTTTCTTTTATTTTTTTTATAAATTTATATAAACCAAATTAAAAATGTCAGCAACTATTAAGAAAGCACAACGATTAAGGGCCGACATCATTAAACTGCTTTATTATAAAAAGAAATCCTCTCTAACCGATTTAAGTAAACGCACTAAAAAGAGTTTGCCTTTAATTACATCGACTGTAAATGCATTAATAGAGGATGGCTTAATTATAGAGCAAGGATTGGCACCATCTACCGGAGGCCGCCGCCCTTTAAATTTTTTATTAAACCCCGATTATAAGCGGTATATAATAGCCGTAGCCATGGATCAGTTAACGAGTCAGTTAACCATATATGATTTGTCCAATCACCAGGTTTTGCCAACGCAGGTGATCGATTTAGATATGACCCAAAGTAAAAGTGCCGATACTTTAATTGAATTCATTGATCATTGCATTAAAAAATCAACAATCGATAAAGAAAATTTATTGGGGATTGGTATTGGCATGCCGGGTTTTGTGAATGCAGAAAAAGGAATGAACTATTCGTTTATGCAGGTTGAAAACGATATAAGTCTGCAAGACTATCTCGCTAAAAAACTAAGATTACCAGTTTACATAGATAACGACTCGAGTTTGATCGCCTTAGCTGAATTAAACTTTGGTGAAGCAAGAAACTTAAAAGATGTACTCGTTGTGAATATTGGCTGGGGTACAGGTTTAGGGATGATTATTAATGGCAAATTATACCGGGGTAGTAGCGGCTACGCGGGTGAGTTTAGTCATATTCCTTTATCTAATTCAAATACCTTATGCTCTTGTGGTAAACGGGGTTGCCTTGAAGTGGAAACATCGCTTTTGGTGATGGTTCAGAAAGCAGAAGAAGCCGTAAAAAACGGAGAAGAAACAAGTTTAAAAACGCTTTTTAATGATAAAAGTAAAAGCCATGTCGATCATTTCTTAAACGCAGTTGTAAAACAGGATCCTGTGGCCATTTCTATATTAGCTGATGCCGCATTTCAGATTGGTAAAGGATTAGCCACTTTAATCCATATTATGAATCCTGAGCGTATTGTATTAAGTGGACGTGGTGCAAAAGCAGGGAAAATGCTTCTGCCGCCGATACAACAGGCCATTAACGAATTTTGTATACCGCGGGTAGCTGAACAAACGGAAATTAAATGTTCTAGCCTAAGCGATGAAGCTGAATTATTGGCTGCAGCCAGTTTGATGGTCGAAAATAGCCTGTTTGAATAAAGAAAACCAAGCAAATAATTAAAATAATTTTTAACTAATAACCAATACTATGAGGGAGTAAAAAAGAACCACTAAACCAAATTTTGAACCAACTTTAACAAATACTAACCTAAACGAATTATGAAAAAAATGTACTTAAAGTGCTTAAGTGTGTTTTTGTTAACCTTTTTGACAATAACCGCTTTTGCGCAAAAAACCATTACCGGTACGGTAGTGGAAGCATCTGGACCAATACCAGGTGTAAGTGTCTCTATTAAAGGCACAACCAAAGCTACCCAGACAGACGCTGGGGGTAAATTCTCTATTTCTGCGGCAGAAGGAAATGTCCTTGTTTTTAGATCTGTCGGTTATGTTTCAAAAGAAATTACTGTTGGCGCATCTTCAACAGTAAATGTTAGGTTAGAATCATCATCCAATAGTTTGGATGAAGTTCAGGTAACCACAGCTTTTGGCATTAAGAGAGAAAAAAGAGCTTTAGGCTACTCTACGCAAGAGGTTGCAGGTAAAGACTTAATCATTGGCCAGGCGCCAACTATAGCGCAGGGTTTGATGGGTAAAGTAGCTGGTTTACAAATCTCACAATCGGGTGGAGGTGTAGAAGGCGGCTCATCAAGAATTGTTGTCCGTGGAAATACCTCGTTAACGGGCGATAATAGGGCATTGATTATTGTTGACGGTGTTGCGCTTAATAATGATCCTGCCAATGTGAATGGTAACAATACTTCATCTGTTGCCGGGAGTACGGGTGCTGATGTTTCCTCCAATAATGATTGGGGTACAGGCATGAACTTCATCAATCAGGATGATATAGAAAATATTACCGTATTAAAAGGCCCGGCTGCTGCAGCATTGTATGGTGCAAGAGGTGGTAATGGTGTTATTTTAATTACCCGTAAAAAAGGTAGTAACAGGCCAGGGCTTGGTATTGATTATAATTACTCTTACCGACACACCAATCCGTACGAAATACAAAATTTTCAAAATGAATACGGACAAGGCGGTGTAGCTTCAATGCTTACTGCCGACAATAGTAAAATGTTTCCTACTAATGGTGCAGGACAACGTTATCAGATTGGAAATGGATATAACCCAACAGGAACCTATTTAAGCAATTCTTTTGGTACTGTTCCTTATCCTAATGGTAAATTAACCGACGCCTATTTCAGTTATCCTGGAAGCCAGTCGTGGGGGCCAAGATTTGATAATCAGCCAATCTTAAATTACGATGGTGTATTAAGACCTTATTCTGCCCAGCCAGATAACTGGAAGGCCTTCTTCCCTGATGGCTCTGTAGTGAGTCATAATGTGGCTATTTCCGGAGGAAGTGAAAATGCTACGGGTCGACTTTCTTACACCAGAAATGACACTAAAGCCAACATACTAAACAGTAATATGCAGTCAAACACTTTTAATCTGGGTTCTACATTAAAAGTTTCAAAAAAATTAACTGCAGAGGTTACAGCAAGCTATGTTAATTTCACCCGCTTAAATGCGCCTTCTGTTGGTTCTGGTTATCTTGGAGGAGTAATCTACTCTATGCCAAGAGATTATAATCCTTACGTGGATTTTGATAATACCTATGGTCCTAACAATACGCGTAAAGATGTACTTACCCAAAGTAATTTTCCGGCAGGTTCACCAGCTTACCCTTTCAGCGGTGGTTATTTAGGTAATCAATATTGGAATGCAAACAATAACAATACAGTATTTAACAGAAACGGATTAACAGGTGGAATGAAGTTAATGGCCGATTTAACCGATTTCTTAAATATTACTGCGCAAGGTGGTGTAGATAATTCAAATGATGTAACTACGGTAAAAAACCAACCTACGGATATATTGGGACAAGCTAATGGCGCTTATAAATTGGCACAGGCAAAAAATTTATCAACCAATTTACAAGCTTTTGCACGTTTGCACAAAGACAATCTTTTTGGCAAAGAGATTAATGCTAGTTTAACAGCAGGTGTGGAAAGGTATTACAGAAATGATTATACTTCAAGTAATTCTACAGCTGGTAATTTTGTGAAACCGTTTGTGTTTGCTTTAAATAATGGTGCAAACCCGGTTCCTCAACCACAAGAAACCAAATATGCCAAACAGATCAACTCAGCATTCAGTTTCCTAAACCTTTCCTATAAAAATTATCTGTTTTTAGAAGCTACAGCACGTAATGACTGGTCGAGTACATTGGCAAATGGCTCAAACTCCTATTTTTACCCTGCAGCTAATTTAAGTTATGTGTTTACTGATGGCATTAAAGGTATGCAGAACAGTTTGCCATGGTTAAGCTTTGGTAAACTGAAACTTTCTTATGCAGAAACAGGTTCAGATACCGATCCTTACACCATTTTTAACGTTTTGGATGTATCTACAAATAATGGCCAACAAGCTCAGAGTTTACCAGGAACATTAAAATTCGAAGGTGTGCAACCACAAAGAAGCAGATCATACGAAGGTGGTATATCATTAGGCTTCTTTAAAAACAGGTTGAACGTAGATTTAACTGCATATTCGATGAAAACCTTTAACCAGATTTTGGATAACCCATTGGCTTTATCGTCTGGTTTTAATACTGTTAAAATTAATACAGGCTCATTAGGTAACACAGGTTTTGAGTTCATCGTTAGTGGCTCTCCAATCAAAACAAAAGATTTTAGCTGGGATGTATCGGTTAGCGGTGCGCATGCCAGAACCAAAGTCTTGGCTTTACAAGATGGCGTAAATACTTTAACATTGGGTAACTTTTTTGGTGGTAATGGTATTTCTCAGCGCGTTACAGTTGGCGATTACTATGGAACGCTTTATGGTAGAGATTTTACCTATTACAATGGCCAAAAAGTAGTAATGCGCGCCGAAGGAACAGATGGACAGCCAATGCAATATACTGTTAACGGAAAAACCTATTACGCAGGTACGCAATGGGTAAAAACGGCTGGTGAAGTGCCTATTGGAAATTCTCAGCCATTTTTAACAGGAGGTATTACCAACACCTTTAAGTATAAAGCATTTTCACTATACGTATTGGCTGATGCAAAAATTGGAGGCGATACTTTTTTTGGTTCTTATGCTGCGGGTATGGGAAGTGGAAACTTAGAGGAAACCTTAAAAGAACGTAATGGCGGAGGTTTGCCTTTGGTTTATCCTGACGGAACTACGGCAAATACCGGAGTTAATTTTGGCGGCGTTTTCGTAACCCGCGATGCCCAAGGCAACGTTACAAGTGCTACTCCAAATAACGATGTTGTGAACTACCAATGGTATTATCAAGGTACTTTTTCTGCCTGGAATCACATCGGAACACCGCGTTCTGCATCGGTATTTAAAAACTCGTGGATGAAATTAAGAGAGGTTGCCCTAACTTATCAGGTTCCTGCAAAATTCATTCAAAAAACCAAATTCATTCAAAACCTGTCGCTTTCATTAGTCGGAAGAGATCTCTTCTATATTTTTACCACCATACCTAAAGGGCTAAACCCAGAAGGAGTAAACAGTATAGGTAATATGCAAGGAATTGAATACGATTCTCTACCAAAAACAAGATCGTTTGGTTTCACGATACGTTCTTCATTTTAATAATTTAAAACATTAAGACATGAAAATTCAACATAAAATAATCCACACGGTACTTGGCATATCGCTAATGGCTGGTATGGTATCGTGTAAAAAGGGTTTCGAAGAATTAAATAAGCCATATAAAGATGCAACTGTTGCTACAGCAACGCCTGCAGGCTTTTTTAATAACCTGGCTAAACGTGCAACAGAAGAAGATTATACCATATATGCCGGTTTGTTTATGCCAATTACAAACCAACAGGGTGTTCAAAACCGAAACCTGCCATATATAAATTATATCACTTCTTTTTGGAGTAATTATTATTCTGATTTGGCAGATTATAAACAACTGTTAAAGCTGATCAGTTCTTCAGCAAATCCGGGTGTATATAACGACGTTAAATATATGGCCAACATTCTAATGGCCCAAAAAACGTTATCAATGTTAGATCGTTACGGAGATATACCATATAGTCAAGCGGGTATTGCTACAGAAGGTGCAGCTAATTATCAGCCAAAATATGATAAAGAGGAGTCTGTTTACAGTAGCGTTTTAGATGATTTAAAGGCTGCAACCTCGGGTATAGGAGGTCCAAATCAGAGCTCTATTGGTACTTACGAGTCTTTTTTGGCGAATGATTTTGTCGCCTGGAAAAAATTCGGCAATGCACTTCGGTTGCGCTATGCAGTTCGTTTAAGTAAAACCAATTTACAAACCAAAGCTAAAGAAACAATTGTTGAAATTCTGGGTAACCCATCAGTTTATCCATTACCGAATGACCAGGATTTAACGGCTCTATACAAGAGCAATTTTGGTAGTTTTCCATTGGTTATCGTACCAAATAGTCCAGATTATGGTGATCGGTATTGGTATGCATTTCGTGAGCTTTCAGTTTCTAATATCAGGATGAGTTCTAATGTATTTGCTAAGATGTCATCAACTAATGCAGATGATGGTTCAGGTTTCTTCGATCCGCGTTATAAAGTTTGGTTTATGCCTAACAACGCAGGTAAATGGGTACCTCAGCCTCAAAACGGAACTATTGCAGATGGCGGTACCCCGTATCCAAATACATCAGCTAATGCGCCAATGGCGCCAGGTAGCGATCCTGACAATAAGTTCGCTTCTTTCAATTATTATCTGGTTCGTGATTATCAGAGTTTTCCATACGTAATTATTTCTGAAGCTGATGTACATTTCTTAAAGGCAGAAATTTACAATCAAGGGATAGGTGTGGCTGCAAATCAGGCTTTGGCAGAAACAGAGTATAACTTAGGCATGAGAGCTTCAGTAAATTTTTGGTATACTACTGTAAACAGTAATACAACAGCTATTTGGCCAACATCCGCCAAACCTGGTCCAATTACACAGGCACAAATTGATGTATTTACCAATAATCCTGCAGTGAAATTTACCGCAGGTGATGTAGCTGGAAATTATAAAAAAATAATTACCCAATCGTGGTTAGCAAGCATGTTTAACGCTGTGGAGACCTGGTGTACAGTGCGCCGTACTGGCTTAACACCCAAGGACGCCACTTATACACCCACTACCTATAACAGGTTGCCATATCCTGATGATGAAAAAACCAATAATGCGGCAAACCTTGCTGCTATTGGTGGCAACGTAGGACCTGAAGTTCAGATCCAAAAGAAAGTTTATTGGATGCCTTAGTTGCACAACGATTTGATTAAACACAATGTCCCGGCCAATTTTTGGCCGGGATTTTTACAACTTAATTATGAAAATAAAAATTTGCTTCCTTTTCTGTTTTATTCTATTTGCATTTAATGCTTCTGCTCAACAGAACGACATTATGCCCCAATCGGAGATTTACGAATGGCCAAAAGATGATGCAGTTAAAAAGAAGCTCGATACCTGGCAGGATAAAAAGTTTGGAATGATTATCCACTGGGGAATTTATGCCGTTCCAGGGATTATCGAGTCCTGGTCCATTTGCTCTGAAGATTGGATTGGCAGAGACAGTACCATTAAATACGAAGATTATAAAAAATGGTATTGGGGTTTAAGCGAAAAATTTAACCCTACGAAGTTCAACCCCGAACAATGGGCTAAGGCAGGTAAAAGTGCCGGAATGAAGTACCTGGTGTTTACCACCAAACATCACGATGGTTTTGCCATGTTCGATACCAAAGAATCTGATTATAGCATAGCCAAAGGTCCTTTTGCAACCAATGCAAGAAAAGACGTAGCCAAATATGTGTTCGATGCTTTCCGCAAAGAAAACTTTATGATTGGAGCTTATTTTTCTAAACCCGACTGGCATTCTCAATATTATTGGTGGGACAAATATGCCACTGCCGATAGAAATAACAATTACGATATCAGAAAGAACCAATGGCGCTGGAATAAGTTTAAAAGCTATACCCAGAACCAGATTGGTGAATTAATGAATAATTACGGAAGCATTGATATTTTATGGCTCGATGGAGGATGGGTACGTCCGCGCAATAGCGTAAATAAAGAAGTACTTTCATGGGGAGCACCTATTCCCGATTGGAGTCAGGACATTGATATGCCTAAAATTGCCGCTGATGCCAGAAAAGTACAGCCTGGTTTAATTGTGGTAGATCGTACCGTACACGGCCAGTTTGAAAACTACCAAACCCCGGAGCAGAAAATCCCTGAGAACCAATTGGATTATCCTTGGGAAAGCTGTATGACTTTAGGCGGTGCATGGGGTTTCGTACCCAACGACCGATATAAATCAGCTGGCGAAGTGGTTCATAAACTGGTAGAAATAGTTGCCAAAGGTGGAAGTTTACTTTTAGGCATTGGCCCTAAGGCAGATGGAACATTACCTGAAGATGTCATTACAAAACTGGATGAAATAGGTAAATGGACCAGTAAAAATGGTGCTGCCATATACGGAACACGGATCACCAAAAATTATCATGATGGGCAAAACTGGTTTACGCAAAGTAAAGATGGTAAAACCATTTACGGCATTAGTTTACTTGGCAATACACCGGGTAATGAAATTTCCTGGCAGGGAAGTATGCCTAAAAAAGGAAGTCCAATTACCATTTTAAGTACCAGTCAAAAGGTAAAATGGACACTAAAAGAGGGCAAGGTACATTTCAATCTTCCAAAAACTGACGAGAAAATAGCCTTGACTTTTTCTTTTACGCCCGAAACCAATTAATTAGTAATGCCGAAACTGAGAAGATACCTATACTTATTGCCTGCATTGTTTTTTTGCAGCAGCCTTTTTGCGCAAGTTAAAAAAGGACAATCTTTACCCTATAAAAATTCAAAATTAAGTGTCGATTTGAGGGTAAAAGACCTCATTTCGAGAATGACTCCGGAAGAGAAATTCTGGCAGTTATTTATGATTCCCGGTGATGTAACCGAAAAGAACAAAGACCAGTTTAAACATGGGATTTTTGGTCTGCAGGTAAGTGCAGCTGCGCAAGGAAGTGGTAATGCACAGCAAATGTTAACCTACAATACCTCAGAAGATGGACTTTCTCTGGCTAAAAAGGTCAATAAAATTCAAAAATATTTTGTGGAGGAAACCCGCCTGGGCATCCCCATCATTCCATTTGATGAAGCTTTACACGGCTTGGTTAGGCAAGGCGCTACCGCTTTTCCGCAGTCAATTGGTTTGGCCGCAAGTTTCGATACGGCTTTAGTGGCCAAAATCGGGACGGCTATTGCCCATGAGGCAAGGGCTCGAGGTTTGAGAGATCTTCTGGCGCCTGTAATCAATATGGCTACAGATGTAAGATGGGGCAGGGTAGAAGAAACCTATGGTGAAGATCCTTATCTAACAACCGTTCTGGGGCATGCATTTATGAATGCCATAGAAAAGCAGAATATTATTGTTACCCCAAAACATTTTATTGCCAATGTTGGCGATGGTGGTCGCGATAGTTATCCGATTGAAATGGATAAACATTTTTTAGAAGAAATTCACTTTCCAGCTTTTAAAGATGGGGTTAAAAATGTGGGTATCCGTTCGTTAATGACTTCCTATAACAGTGTTTTTGGTACTCCGGCTACTTCAAATAAGTGGTTACTGACCACTAAATTAAAAACTGAATGGGGTTTTAAAGGTTTTGTCATTTCTGATGCGGGTGCCGTTGGCGGGGCGAATGTATTACATTTTACCGCTAAAGATTATAAAGATGCAACGGCGCAATCGATTAATGCGGGCCTTGATGTAATTTTTCAGGTAGATTATAACCATTACAAACTTTTTCTACCTGCATTTTTGGATGGCAGCATTCCTAAATCGAGAATAGATGATGCGCTTGCCAGGGTTTTGAAAGCGAAATTCGAACTCGGGCTGTTCGAACATCCGTATGTAGATGAAAGTATTGCCGAAAAGATGTTAAGCGATCAAAGTAACCATCATCTGGCCAAAGAAGCGGCCTTAAAATCTTTCGTGCTCCTAAAAAATGATAACAACACCCTTCCGCTAAAAAATACCAAACGCATTCTATTATTAGGTGAAGATGCAATTGAAGCCAGGTTAGGTGGCTACAGCGGAACAGGAAATAATAAAGTAAATATTTTGGATGGACTTAAAAGTGCAACATCCGGAAATATGGAGATTACTTATTTAAAAGGGAGTAGCCGCGAGCTGCAATCTTATATTCCAATAGATAGCCAGTTCTTATCTGTTAATCAAAAAGCAGGATTAACCGGAAGTTACTACAAAGGGCTTCAATTCACAGGGAAACCCATTAAAGAAGTAAATGACAAGGCTGTTAATTTCAGCTGGACATTATATCCGCCTGATGAACAACTCCAGCTGGATGATTATTCTGTAAGATGGAGCGGTAAAATTAAAGTACCACAAAATGCTGAGGTTAATATCGGATTGGAAGGTAACGACGGTTACCGATTATACCTGGATAACCAATTGATTATCGATAACTGGGACAAAAAGTCTTTCAGTACAAAGACAGTTCCGTTTCATTTCGAGAAAAATAAAGAGTATGCAATTAAGGTCGAGTTTTTTGAACCTAAAGGAAATGGTAAAATCAAACTGATCTGGGATTATGATATCAGGAAATCAAACGAAATAACCGACGCAGTAAAGGCCGCAAAAAATAACGATGTAATCGTATTTGTTGCAGGCATAAAAGAAGGCGAGTTTCTAGATCGCGCGATGTTAAACCTGCCTGGTAACCAGGAACTGTTATTGGAAGAACTTGCAAAAACAGGGAAACCAATTGTAGTGGTATTAACCGGTGGAAGCGCCATCAATATGCAACCCTGGCTAAATCAAGTAAGCGCGGTGTTAAATGTGTGGTACCCGGGCGAAGCTGGTGGGGCTGCCGTTGCAGACGTATTACTCGGAAAAATAAATCCATCAGGAAAACTGCCAATAACCTACCCGATTGATGAATCGCAGTTACCCCTGGTTTACAACCACAAACCTACCGGAAGAGGCGATGATTATAATAACTTAAGCGGCGAGCCACTTTTTCCATTTGGATATGGGTTAAGTTATACCAACTTTTCTTACAGCAATTTAAAGTTTAACCGCAAAAGTATCGCTAAAAATGAAACCGCTATAGTTAGTTTCGAACTTAAAAATACAGGCAGTTACGATGGTGAAGAAGTGGTGCAGTTGTACATGAGACCACTGTTAAGCAAATTGGCACAGCCGGTTCTTGCACTGAGAGCTTTCCAGCGGATACATTTAAAAGCAGGCGAAGCAAAGGTCATTTCATTCAAACTGGATAAAGAGGTACTTCAAACACTCGATATGAATAATGTTTGGGGAGTAGCACCAGGTGAATATCGAATCATGATCGGATCATCAAGCAAGGCACTTTATTTAAAAGATAACTTGACAGTTAAGCCTTAAAAAAACACCCCCTATGGTTGGGTATAAACCATATCAAGTAATAGTTGCCGCAGATCTTGGTTAAATCTGCGGCTTTTTATTTTATTCCGTCATTGCGAGGAGGAACGACAGCCTGTCCCGACCTTTCGGGGAAGCAATCTAAAGCGCAAAATTATTTTTACTGTGGTAAGATTGCTTCGGCTCCTTCATATCCAGCCGCTATGATAATTTTGCGAACTTACTGCTTTCTTCTCAGCGTACTTTGCGGTTACATGAAGCTATTTTAATTCTTCAATACCCAATTTCACCGCAAGCTCATTCAGGTCCTTTACTACCACATCGATTAATGGAATGCCACTAATTTTTCTTTCCTGCTCAAATTCATGCTCCGGTTCGCCGGGGATGATTACCTTTTTGTCAGGATCTATCGTTTTTGCACTTTTAAAGCGTTCTACCCAATTGTCCAGATGATCTTTAAAGTCTGCAGCCGGTCTGAAGCCATCAACACGCATGGCGCCTAAAAAATGGCCTAATCCTTCACCAACCGGATTTGCCGATGGTTCTAAAAAAGCTACAAAAGGAGGCACCCAGGGACCATAGTTGGCGCCAGACAGTACTGCTGATAAAATATCAACCGTAGCACTCAGTCCATAACCCTTATGACTGCCATGGTCTTTATCGCTACCCAAAGGTAAAAGTGAACCGCCATTTTTTAATTCGTTTGGATCGGTAGAATTTTCACCATTTTTATCCTGAACCCAGCCATCAGGAATACTTTTATTGGCACGTTGGGCAATTTCCAATTTGCCATTTGCTGCTGCGGCAGTAGCCATATCTACAATTACAGGCGGATATTTTCCGGCCGGAAAAGCGTAACACATCGGATTTGTGCCCAGTAAACGTTCGTTGGCATAAGTAGGCGCCACCAGGGGGCTTGCATTGGTCATACTAATGCCGATCATATCTTTTTCTACAGCCATTAAAGCATGGTAACCGGCAATTCCAAAGTGATTGGAGTTTTTAACCGATACCCATCCGCTACCGTACTTTTCTGCTTTTTCGATGGCAACTTTCATCGCGAAAGGCGCTACAACCAACCCTAAACCTGCATCACCATCTACTGTGGCTGTGGTAGGCGTTTCGTGTACGATTTTAATATCAGGTGTGGCATTGATTCTTTTCTTTTCCCAAAGGCGTACATAGCCACTTAAACGTGCAACACCATGAGAGTCGATGCCACGTAAATCTGAGCGGATCAATACATCGGTTGCTAAATTGGCGTGTTCATCAGAGCAGCCCATTTTTTTAAAAACGTTAAAAGTAAAAGCCCTGAGATTGGTTTCGGTAAAAGTGATGAAGTTCATTTTAAGTATCAAGTTTGGGTAACAAGTTGATAGTATTTAGTAGCAGGTATCAAGAGTTTTAGCTTCGGATTGTCGACTATCGACTTCCGACTCGGGACTTAGGACTAATATTATGGTAATAATACAGTAAAATCGCCACCTAGTGGTTCGAAGTTTTCTATACACGAAGAAAGAAAATCTTCGCCGTAATTCACATACATGGGCGCAATATTCAAGATTCTTTCCTGCAGTGTTCCATTCGGGAAAAGCCTTTTCTTTACATTGTCTATCTGCAGTAATGCAGTTTCATGTTTTCTTTTCTCGGCCCGGAATAGTTTCTTTTCCAGGTTCGCCAATAAATGATTGGTTCGTTGTTTTGCCGTATCAGTAGAAACAGAAAGCGTTTTATCGATTTTATAGGCATTTAGTTTAATCTGATCGAAAATGCTGTTAATGGCTCTGGTTTCATCGGCTAAACTCAACAATGCCGTGGTATTACGCTTTACCCAAATATTTTTTAGTTCTTCAACAGGTAAGAAAATATCTTCCAGAGAGAAACCTAAATGATATAAATTCTGGGCACTGCGTTTATCAATCAATAAAGCCGAATTACGCAAGAGTAAAACCGGAAAATCAACTTGGTAAAAGTCGAAATTTGCCTTTAACTGCATCCAGTAAGCTACTTCTGCGCCACCACCAATATAAGCCAGGTTGGGTAAAATAACTTCTTGGTACATGGGGCGCATCACCACGTTTGGGCTAAACCGCTCAGGATGTGCCTCGATTTCTGCTTTTAGTGTTTCTTCGGTAAAACTGATATCGGTATGATTCACCAGATATTTGCCATTTTCAAAAATCAAGCGTTCGCGGAGATTATCAATCAGGTAAAAGAAGTTAATATCACGACCATTCACCTGCGTTTTATAACCTAAATCTTCCAGATTTTTCGAGCTCTTTTCAATATTTTTCGAACTGTTGTGCTGAATAATATCTTCGGTAATAATATGCGTGAATTGTTTTTTTAATTGGGCATCATCTGCATTTACAATCACCAAACCATATTTCTCGAACAGGTTGTTCACCAAAAACCGGGTGGCATCGGCTAAATTATCGTGTTGCAAATAGGCCTGTTCCACTAACTTGGCAATCCGTTTCCCGTTTTTAGAGATACCAAGATAACCCTTATATGCGGTTACTGCTGCGGCAACGGTTTGGGTACTTAATCTTCCGGTGGCACCGTTGGTTTGTTGTATCCAGCTGATGTTCTTTTCATCAACACTTACATGGTTAATTTCATCAAAATCGTGATCCTCTGTTGCCATCCAATAAACCGGGACAAAGTTTTGATCAGGATGGGCCATTTTTAACTCGATGGCTAAATTAATGGTGGTTACAATTTTGTAAATAAAATAAAGTGGCCCGGTAAAAAGGTTCAGCTGGTGGCCGGTTGTAACCGTAAAGGTATTTGCCGAGCCTAAAAGTTCTATATTTTTGGTAACTGATTTGTTGGGCTGTAAATGCTGGTACTGATCTTGTAAAACCTTAACTAAAGTTTCTCTGTTCCCTGAAAAATTTCGATGCTCAATTGCTTTGGCCAGGCCCTCCATATCAGGACGATAACTATAAAAAGCTTTAAGCTGTTCTTCGTCGTTAATATAATCTAAAACCAGTTTTGAAAATGATCCGGTTTCCTGATATGAGATATATTTTGCCTGCATGATGTGCGAAAGTAATGCAATTTAAGGATAATCGTAAAGTCGCGCCACTATTTTACAATTGTTAAATAATTTTTTGCTACGGAAGCACAGAATCACGGAATTTCCATATAGCCGTCATCCTGAGCGGAGTCGAGGGATCTTTAGGATAGAAAATATTAAAGATTGCTTTCAATCGCGCCAACTTTTTCACGGTACAAATCAATCGGGCTATCTAAAAGCACCGCAATTACTGTTAATTCGGGATCTAGTTTATCTTTAGGCACCGGAATGTAAACAATCCCCGGTATTTTGCTCCAGTACAGTTTGTTATAAATTTCGTGCGGAAGCATAGTGCCTTCACCTACAATCCTGATCCTGCTGATGTTGTTTTTTAAGCCTTTAATCGCAATTGGGCCGGTTGGTGTACCTTCTACAAATAAATAAAGGGTTTGTTTATCGGCAGAAAGTGCGGTGTTACCCTGGTAATGTCCTGCCGGAATTCCTTCTGTTGTTTTGTATAAGGCCTCCGCATTTTTGATTACCCAATTGTTCACGGTTTGGTCAAGAGGTTTAATATTCGCGTTGAAATCCATCCCATCTGCCGCTAAATTGGTTTCGTTAAAAATATTGATACCCTTATCCAACGTGGCCGCTAACTGTTTCAGCTTGTAAGCAGCAGCATGCTGTTTATTATTTGCTGTAAATAAATATTTTAATGAAATGGCTTCATTTTCGGTTTCAATAAGCGCAACAGGCTCATCAAAATTTACTTTTACTACGGTTACATCCTGATCAAAATCAGTTGAAGGGATATTGAAAACATAATCTGAAGCGCTAATGTTGGCGAATTTTACCTGACCGCCGCCAACTAATTGCATGTTTTTTACTTTTGATTTTAGACCTGTTAGCACAATGCCTTCATTCGTTTTATAATCGAGGTAAAGGAAAAGGGTTTTCTTATCTTTCGAAAGTGCGGTTTTTCCATTGAAATGTTTTTTAGTGATGCCGGTTTGTGTTCCGTAAATGGCTTCGCCATGTTTTTTTGTCCAGCGGCCTAAATCTTTTAAAATTTTAACCTGCTCTGGTGCAATAGTTCCATCAGCTTTTGGTCCAATATCAAGCAATAAGTTGCCGCCCATGCTGATACAATCAACAAGGGTGCGGATAATCATATTTGATGATTTATAGTGATTGTCGTAAGGTTGATAACCCCATGAATCGTTCATGGTATAACAAAGTTCCCACTCTGGTGAACTCGGTTTTACCACCGGGACACCTTGTTCTGGTGTATCGTAATCGCCATGGCCGTTGAGGCGGGAGTTGATAATGATGTTCTGGTTTACCTTGCGTAAATTTGTCAATATGTTTTTGGCCTGCCATTCTTCGCCGCTATGCTCCCAATCGCCATCAAACCATAATAAATCGGGATTGTATTTGGCCGACAGATCGTTTAACTGGCCCTGGAAATAATGCTGAAACTTTGTAAAACGTGGTGCATCCTGTTTATAATCGTAACGTTTTCTGTCGCGGGTAAAACCATCGTAATCCGGATAACTCCAATCAGGTAATGAAAAATATAAACCTGTTTTCAAACCAGACTTTTTGAGTTCAGTTACAAACGGCGTGATTAAATCTTTTTTTGCAGCACTATTTTTTAAGGTTGTGGTGGCTAAAGGAGCTTTACTGTCCCAAAGGGCCACGCCATCATGGTGTTTGGTAGTAATTACCGCGTATTTGGCACCGCTTTCTTTAATCAGGTTTACCCATTCTTCAGGTTTATATTTTGCTGCCGTAAAACCATTAAGCTGTTTCATGTAAGCATCGTGGTTAATGTAATTGTTAAAAAACGACCACGATTCGGAAATGCCATTAACTGAATAAATACCCCAATGGATGAAAATACCCAGTTTGGCATCGGCAAACCATTGCATTTTTTGGCTTGAACTGCTTTGCTGGGCAGAAAGATTATTAACTACAAATAGTGGTAATAAAAGGAAGAAAAACTTTAAAAAACGCATATTGTTTTGTTGTACAGATAAACGATAAATATAATATTTTGCAGGCTGATTTAAGTAGAAAAGCTGCGGTTTTATATCATGAGTTTTTATAGAACGATCGTCATCTCGACTGTAGCGTAGTCCCGAATGTTCGGGAGAGAGATCTATTATAGATTTAGCTTCGCTGAGCACTTCGTGGTTCTCAACTACGTTGCACTTCGTTCGAAATGACGATGCCATAAATCAACAAATTCTTTAAACAAAAAAAAGCCGCCCCGAAAAATCGGGACGGCTGTAAAATATTTGGTTTAGTGATTTACCATTTTTTTCTGCGTTCACCGCCTTCACGGTTTCCGCCTTCTCTGCGTGGGCCTCCGGTGTTACCACCTTTGTCGTCACGGCTACGTCCAGAGAAATCTCTGAAACCGCCACCGCTGTTTCCGCCTTCGCGTCTTCCGCTACCACCGCCAGAACTTCTTCTGTCGCCTCCGCCACGGTAACCACCGCCACCGCCGCTTCTGCGTTCTCCGCCGAAACCACCGCTACGTCTTTCACCGCCACCGCGTCTTTCGCCAGCACCTTCACCACGACCACCGTCTCCGCTTTTCTCGATACGTACCTGACGTCCGTTAAACTCAACAGATTTAAAGCCTTCAAAAACTTTGTCAGCTACATCGTCTTCTACTTCAAAGAAAGAGAAAACACCTTTTAGATCGATTTTACCAACGCTTTTGCCACCAATTTTACCGTTGTTACAGATAAATGATAACATATCGCCACGGGTAAACTCATCTACAGAACCTAAGTTGATGAACAAACGGGTGTAACCTTCGCTACCACGTCCACGTCCACCTCTTTCGCCTCTGTCCGCACCACGATCATCGCCAACTGCAGCGTTTAAATCAGGCGCTTTAGAATAGTAATCTAAGAAACGGTTAAACTCTAAAGATGCAAAACGTTTAATTACATCTTCTTTGCTTAAATCAGCAAATTCATCCATAATACGAGGGATGTACTGATCAATCTGTTCGTTGTTAACTTCTACGTTATGTACTTTGTGTACTAAAGAGAATAATTGTTTTTCACAAACGTCAAATCCTGTAGGTAGCTCAGCTTTGGTAAATTGTTTACCAATAATGCGCTCTAACTGGCGGATTTTACCTAATTCTTTAGAGTTGATGATACAGATTGAAATACCTGTTTTACCAGCACGACCAGTACGGCCAGAACGGTGGGTATAACTTTCAATTTCGTCAGGTAAAGAATAGTTTACTACGTGTGTTACATTATTTACATCGATACCACGTGCCGCAACATCAGTAGCAATTAACAACTGCATGTTACGCTCACGGAAACGTTGCATTACTTTATCACGTTGTTGTTGCGATAAATCGCCGTGTAAAGCATCAGCATTGTAACCATCTTTAATTAAGTGCTCGGCAACATCCTGCGTATCCAATTTGGTTTTACAAAATACTACGGCAAAAATTTCAGGGTTAAAATCTACAATACGTTTTAAGGCAGCATATTTATCACGTGCACGAACAATGTAATATTCGTGTTCGATGTTTACGTTACCTGTATTTTTTGTGCCCATGGTTAATTCAACAGGGTTATCCATGTAGTTTTTAGCTATACGGCGAACTTCTGCAGGCATGGTAGCCGAGAATAACCAGGTTTTTTTGTCATCAGGAGTAGTTGATAAAATGTCGTTAATGTCGTCCTGGAAACCCATGTTCAACATTTCGTCAGCTTCATCAAGCACAACATATTTAACGTTAGTGAAGTCAATGGCTTTACGGCCTATGATATCCAACATACGGCCGGGCGTGGCCACTACGATCTGAACGCCTTGGCGTATTTCGCGTAGTTGTTGCATAATGTTCGCGCCACCGTAAACGGCAACAACGTGGGCATTAGCAACGTTTTTAGAAAAGTTTTTAAGGTCGTTAGCGATTTGCAAGCATAACTCACGGGTAGGGCATAAAATCAATGCCTGTGGTTTATTAACTTTAAAATCGATTAGTTCTAACAGCGGCAAACCAAATGCGGCTGTTTTTCCTGTTCCTGTTTGGGCCAAACCAACAAAATCATTAGTGCCTTCTAACAGTACAGGAATACTTTGCTCCTGAATAGGTGTTGGAGTTTCAAATCCAAGATCCTTTACGGCATTAACGACGTCATCACTTATCCCCAATAATTGAAATGGGTTTGTCATTCGTCTTTTTATTTTTAATTGAGCCGCAAAGGTACGGTTAATATTCCGTATTTCACAGATAATCAAGTAAATAGTTTTTTAAGCTAAATATTTGAAAATAAGGAAGTAACAGTGGATGTAAGATGGATGATGGAAAAGGTGGGATGGGGCTGGTTTAAGTTGAGGTCGTGATTGTAATAGAGACAGTTGCTTTTTATTTGGAAAGCGGCTGCAGTGGGGCTTAGGTTGCATCAGTCCCGTTTTCCGTTTCAATCTTTTTAAACCTTTCAGGTTTCAAAAGGATTTTCACTCCAACCGGGTTTAGTTGGCAGGGCTGGAGGTAAAAATTTGAGTTTACCGCATCAGGATCATCAAACGGTTTTATTAGATGGTCTTTAACGAGCCATAATGAGTGCGGTTTCTAAATACGCGAGCGTATCCTGAGCACTCAGTTTGGTCACAACGTCATCGGCAATATCGTTAAATGCAATTCCCGATTGTTTTGAGATGGTTCCGCGTTTTAGCAAAAATACCGTTCTTGAAAATGAAAATTGATCATAATTTCCCCGGGCAACCCTTACTTCCTGTGTAATGTAGTTGTATCCATTCTGAGTTGGAATAGGACTTATTGGTGCGCGGTATTTAAAAATCTGGTCTACGAGCAGATTATTGGTTAACACGGTTTTTGGCGAGTAGAACAGTATTAAATCGCCTTCTTTTACTACCGTATAATTTACATTTCCGTCAATTGTTGCCGCATCGCTAGCTGAAAAAAACAGACTGCTTCCATCTGCAACGTAATGATCTGGTATAATAAAGCTACTTTCGTTTTTAATAAATTGCTTAATGATATTCTGGTCTTTTATTTCGCCGTTTGCTGTAAATAAACGTGTATCCGATTTTTTGACCAGATTTTCGGTTTGCAGCATTAAGGGGAAATTTATCTCTGCTTTGCTTCCGCCTTTTTTGCACGAAAAACAGAGACAAATAATAAGAACAGCAAATGTATTTCTGTAAGCCATAAGCAAGTTATCTTAACCTTTCAGCCGAACGGATTAACCTTTCGTCTTTATTAATGCCGAAAATAGCCAGTACAATAAATAAAATAGCTAATGCAGGCAAATAAGCGCCAACACCGAAACTGGCACCTTCAATACCACCTGGCAGTTTTTTGGCATAAACGCTGCACCAAAAGGCAAAACCACCAATTAATACAATTGATATAATCGCAATGCGTTTCTGAAAACTTCTTCTTTTGTAATTAAAGATGTTCATTAAACAAATAAATGCAACAGCGATATTGGTAATGATTAGAGGTAAAAAAGATTGGGTTTTAAGACTTACACCCGCTTTAATGGTTAAAGTTTGATATAAACCGGTAGTGTATACCGCTGATGTTGTTCCGGCACTATTTTTAGTTGCAATGGGTAAAAACAACATTAAAACCAAGGTTAATGCTGCTAAAAAAAGCCAGATCGATTGTATTCTTTGTATCATGAATGAAAAATGTATGAGAACAAATCTAGCCTTTTTTGAGAAAAGAAAGAAAGATTAAAGTTTCCGGATAGGAGCAGGAATGAATAAGGAGTATGAATTGCTATTTTGATCAATATTTTCCGCAGAACGCCAAACGCTCAACGCGCGATTCAGCATTTGGCTCCATAATCAGTATTTATATATCGCCTTGAGTAAAAAAGGTATTACATCTAACAGTTCTACGATGGCAGTCTTTTAAATCGATTAACTTTGATCAACCAGACTAATAAAACGATTTATGCTAAAAAACTTACTTTTTCTAGTGTTCTTACTTGCTGCAGCAAACACCTTTGCACAAGATACCCTTAAATTTGAAAATGCATTAACGGTAGCCAGCGGAACCCGCTATGGCCGTGAAGCCACTTATACCGATTTGCTGGCCTGGCAAATGGCTAATGGAAAATTAGAAAAGCCAACCGAAAACGTAGCATTTTCAGCAGGTAAAGATGGACAAAAAGTATTGTGGAAAGCTATTAAAGCAGATGCTAACGGGCGTTTTAGTGCATTTTCGAGGAGATCTTTTCAAACAACAAATAATCCTTTCCTCAATCCGGGCAGTATAGATAGAGGTTCTGATTATATCTACATAACTTATACCTCTCCTACAGAACAAACCGCCATTTTAAATGTAATTGGTGGTAATAGTTTGTTTTTCAATGGTACACCGCACATGGGCGACCCTTATGCATCAGGTTACATGAATATTCCGGTTCAATTAAAAAAAGGGGTAAACGAACTTTTTGTAAGAGGTGCCAGTATCTTGCCCATGATTATTGTCAACGCTAAAAAATTACTCCTCCACACAGATGATGTGACCTTGCCCAGCATTGTGCTCAATCAGGCAAATGGTGTGCTGAAGGGGGCATTAACGGTAAGTAATTCTTCTTTAAAAGATTTTAACGATTTGCATATCAAAACCGTTTTAAATGGCAAACAGCAGGAAATAGCCATTTCGCGCGTTGCAAAACTGAGCATGCGGAAAGTAATTTTTGAATTAGATGCAAGCGCCATAAGCACACCAGGTAATTATAACCTCGAAATACAACTGTTGCAGAACAAAACAAGTGTTGATCAGAAAACGATTGTAATTGAAGCTTTGGCCAATTCATCAACCCATAAACAGACTTTTATCAGCAAAATTGATGGCAGCTTGCAGTATTTCGCGGTTACCCCGCAACTTAACGGCTGGAAACCAAATTCAGCATTATTTCTGTCGGTACATGGCGCTGGTGTAGAAGCCATTGGTCAGGCAAAAGCTTATAAATCTAAAGATTGGGGAACAGTAGTGGCGGCCACTAACCGCAGGCCACGTGGTTTTAATTGGGAAGACTGGGGTCGCCAGGACGCTTTAGAAGTGTTGGCATTGGCTAAAGATCAGTTTAAACCAAGTGATAAACAGATTTACCTCACGGGTCATTCTATGGGTGGGCACGGCACCTGGTTTTTAGGAGCCACTTATCCCGATAAATGGGCGGCTATTGCACCTGCTGCAGGTTATGCTTCGCTAAAAGATTATGGTTCTGCCGATGGTAAAATTCCGGATAGCAGTAAAAATATAGTGGAAAGAATGCTGTTAAGAGCGGGTAATCAAAGCGATGTTCCGAAACTGGCAACCAATTATACCCCATTAGGTGTTTATATTTTGCATGGCGATGCCGATAAGGTCGTTCCTGTTAGTTACGCCAGACAAATGAAGAAATTGCTTTCAGGCTTCCATGCCGATTTTAGTTATTACGAATATCCCGGAGGTGAACACTGGTTTGGCGATCAAAGTGTAGATTGGCCACCTATTTTTAATTTTTTTAAGTGGCATACTATTGCTACCGATTCGGCGGTAAACCGCATTGATTTTACAACATCAAGTCCTGGGATTTCGGCTACTTATCGCTGGGCCACTATTTATCAGCAAACGCAGCCTTTACAATATAGCCGCATCATGTTAACGCGAGACAGGAAGTTATCAAGCATTGTGGGTAAAACTGAAAATGTTGCCCTTTTAAAATTGGCTTTAACCGATTTTGGTGCAAAAACACCTGTGAAAATTACTTTAGATAGCTTAACCGTAATTAATTATACCACACAAAGTGTTAATGATACCCTGTTTTTAGAGAAAAATAACGAGGCATGGCAAATTATTACCAAAATTGATAAAAGAGATAAAAACCCGTTGCGGTATGGCACTTTTAAAGAAGCATTTAATCATAAAATGGTTTTTGTAGTGGGCACAAAAGGCAGTGCTGAAGCCAATCAGGCTAATTTAAATAAAGCCAAATACGATGCTGAAAGTTGGTATTACCGTGGTAACGGCGCAATTGATATCATCATGGATAAAGAATTTTCGGCATCAAAATACCAGGGGCGTAATATTATTTTGTACGGAAATTCCGAAAATAATACAGCCTGGAAAACCTTACTGAAAGATTGCCCGATACAGGTAAGCAATTCGCAAATAACCACAGGACAAGGCAGCTGGAAAGGAGATGATTTAGCAGCATATTACATTTGGCCACAACAGGATAACAAATTATTAATCGGCGTAGTGGCCAGCACCGGAGTAACCGGCATGAAAGCTGCTTATGCCAACCAGTATTTTGCCGGCGGCAGCGGTTTCCCTGATTTTATGATATTTTCGTCTGAGTTACCTAAAGAAGGAAGTAAAGGCATTAAGCTGGCTGGTTTTTACAATAATAAATGGCAGTTTGACGAAAAAAATACCGCTAAACCTTAGTGAGGGCTATTACGAATAAATGTGAAGTGCTTTCCTTCTAAATAAAAGGAAAAAAGTATTTTTGCATCGCTTTGAGTAAAAAAAGGTATTTCATCCAACTGGCTTATGATGGCAGCTTATACCATGGCTGGCAAACACAACCTAATGCAATTACCGTTCAGGAATTGTTAGATAAGGCTATGTCTGTTTTTTTTAGGCAAGCTATCGAAACATTGGGCTGCGGCAGAACGGATGCCGGCGTACATGCCACTGATTTTTATGCGCATTTTGATGTGGAAGGTGTAGAAGAGGCAAAAGTTTTAAACGCAGTAACGGGCATCAATGCCATGTTGCCCTATCAAATTGCTGCAAAAAAAATAATACCCGTGCATGATGATGCCCATGCCCGCTTTGATGCAACTGCCCGTGCTTATAAATATTATCTTCACTTCGAAAAAAATCCTTTTAAACTTAACCGATCTTGGTTGGTTAAAGATCAACTGGATAGAGAAGCGATGAATAGCGCTGCAGCATTGTTGTTAAATTATACCGATTTTTCGTGCTTCAGTAAGTCAAATACGCAAACCTTTACCAATAATTGCAAAGTAACCAAAGCCGTTTTCGAAGAACAGGAAGATGGACTGGTTTTTACCATTCAGGCCGATCGCTTTTTACGGAACATGGTAAGGGCTATTATGGGTACCCTGGTGCAGATTGGTAAAAAGGAAATAAATTTAACGGATTTTAAAGCAATAATAGAAAGTAAAAACCGCAGTAACGCCGGACAATCGGTGCCAGCCTGCGGTTTGTACTTAGTGAAGATAGAATACCCTTATATAAGGTAGAAGGTTAAAGGTGTGAGGTAAAAGGTTTGGCGACCGCTTTACAAGATAAACTTTTCCTTTATTGAAATTTGTGTAAGATACGTAGGACCTTATACCCTAAACCTTATATAAGGTAGAAGGTAGAAGGGTTTAAGGTGGAAGGTGCAGCAACCGCCATAAAAAAAGTGAATTACAACAAAAAGATAGTATAATTTAAAATTTTAAAACAGTGTAGGCCTTATACCCTAAACCTTACACCCTAAACCTTAAAAATGGCAGTTACAGGCGACGTATACAACACCGGATTACTGAAACGTATTTTTCAATACGTAAAGCCTTACCGTGCTGTTTTTGTATGGTCGGTTATTTTAACCATTCTGCTCGCGGCCATTTCTCCCGTACGTCCGTTTTTAATTAAGTATACACTCGATCATTATATTTTAGCAGGGAATTACTCCGGGCTGGTCAACATGACCATGCTGATGGTCTTTATGTTGATTTTACAGACACTGATCCAGTATAACCATACGCTTTTAACCAATACCCTGGGGCAATCGGTTATCCGCGACCTGCGGATCAATGTTTTTAACCACATTACCAAACTCCGCCTTAAATTTTTCGATAAAACACCCATCGGACAATTAATAACCAGAACAGTTTCAGACCTGGAAACCATTGCTGATATCTTTTCGGAAGGTTTAATCTCCATGATTGGCGATAGTTTGCAGGTGGTAGTAATTGTGTGCGTAATGTTATACACCGATTGGCAATTGAGTTTGGTGGTGCTTTTACCCATTCCTTTGTTGATTATGGCTACCCGGAAATTTCAGCAGGCGATTAAAGTGGCCTTTCAGGAAATTCGGAATGAGGTTTCTAACCTGAATACCTTTTTACAGGAACACATTACAGGTGTTTCTATCGTTCAATACTTTGCAAGAGAGAAACAGGAGTACAGAAAGTTCTACGCGATTAATAAACGTTATCGCGATGCCAATATCCGTTCTAACTGGTATTATTCTATCTTTTTTCCGGTAGTAGAGTTAATCTCGGCCATGTCGCTGGGCTTATTGGTATGGTATGGCGCGAAAAGCATTCTTTCCAAACCCCTGGATGTAACACCCGGAACCATCACCCAGTTTATCATGTACCTGGGTATGGTGTTCACGCCAATCCGCCAGCTGGCAGATAAGTTTAATACCCTGCAGATGGGTATGGTTGGTGCCGAACGTGTTTTTAAAGTTTTAGATACTGATGAGACCACACCAAATGAGGGAACACAAAGGCCTGCAAAATTAGAAGGAAATATTAAATTCGAAAAGGTATGGTTTGCCTACAATGATGAAAATTATGTGCTGAAAGACCTCAGCTTTGAAGTAAAAGCTGGCGAAACCGTTGCTTTGGTTGGAGCAACCGGGGCAGGTAAATCTTCTACCATCAATATCCTGAACCGCTTTTATGAAGTGAAAAAAGGGGATATTACGGTTGATGGTATCCGCATTGAAGATTTTGACCTCGATTACCTGAGAAGTCACATTGCTACCGTGCTGCAGGATGTTTTCTTATTTTCAGACACCATTTTAAACAATATTACCCTTAATAATCCTGAAATTACGATAGCAGAAGTAGTTAATGCGGCCAAAAAAGTTGGTGCACACGATTTTATCGAACGTTTACCTGGTGCTTATCAGTACAATGTGATGGAAAGAGGCGCTACGCTCTCGGCAGGACAGGCACAATTAATTTCGTTTATCCGTGCGCTGGTGCACAATCCGGCTATTTTGGTTTTAGATGAAGCTACCTCATCAGTTGATACCGAAACCGAATTACTGATCCAGAAAGCCATTGATAATTTAATGGAAGGCCGAACCTCCATCGTAATTGCTCACCGTTTATCCACCATTCAAAAGGCCGATCAGATTATTGTGCTCGATAAAGGAGAGATCAAAGAAAAAGGAACACATCAGCAGTTGTTAAAACTAAATGGCTACTATAAAAAGCTTTACGATCTGCAATTCTCGTCCAAAGGAATAGCTAAAGTTTAATTTATTCCAAATTATTGATTTATATGCTAATCAATAGACTGTATTTCATTTAGCGATGTCCTATTGTACACACCTAGGTTTACTTTTCTTTTAAAAGATGCTTTTAAAATAGTTCCTGTCTTGAAATTTATTTCATGTGCCGTAGATTCTGAAACTTCATAATCAATATTTTTAAATTGCTTTTCTATTGTTTTTGCATCGTTTTTATTGCCTTTTATAAAAAAATCTTTTACCGCTTTAGTTAAAGCCACACCATCTGCGATTTTGCTGCTTTCAATTCTGCAGATGGATTTCTGCTGATCAATATCAGTACATTTAACTCTTTCTATTGCATTAAAAGGTGCTCCGCCTAAAGCATTAGGAACAAGAACATTATTTACAACTTCTTCATTAAGCTTAAAGCTGTGATCGAAACAATAGTGGTAAAACTTTATGGGCTTTAAAATTGCTGATCCAATGCCTTGTGGAGTAGAAATCAGGCGTTTAGCACTATTAAGCAATATTTTGTAGTTTGGATCGGAGGTTGTAGCCATCAATTTATCGATAGTTTTATCTGCAACAGTTCTTAATTCATCCTCATTAACAAGAGAAATAAATTTCCCATAGCCCGAAAATTTTATGCTGATTTTCTTGTTTACCAGACTGGCAAGTAGAACATTTTCTATAATCTTATCCTTGCTGGCCAGTTTAGCATTTGTAAAAGTCCATTCAATTAAAAGTTCATCTTCGTTCTTTTCTACTACCCTGAAATTTGCATCAAAATTAGATATGTATTGAATAGATATTTTGTTAGCAATATCGGTTGTGGTACTTTTAAGTGAAATTTTATGGACCTCATCTTTTTCCCAATGGGGATAAATATCTAACTCTGTTTTTTCACTTTGTGCAACTGATAAAAATGGTAGTAGGAGTAATAATAATTTCAGCAGGATCGGGTAAGACTTCATTTTGAGGGCTTGATTTGGATTAGTGAAGCAAAAATAGAATAAACATTGAAAACCTTACAATTTGCCATTCATAAAGTTTGTACTTATGGGAGGAATATAATTGGCTTTACCAGTAGCTTAAAAATTAAATGGTTACTATAAAAAGCTTTACGATCTGCAATTCTCGTCAAAAGATATAGCTAAAGTTTAGACGCTTTATTCCCGAGGATTTTCTTAATTTAACAGCTTCTTAAATCCTATAGGAAGATGAAACCGTTAAAATTACTTGCCTTATTCTTGTTTTCGGCTTTAACCCTGCAAGTTTCTGCTCAGCAGAAAAAATATGTAATGGTTATTCACGGCGGTGCCGGCACCATTCTCAAAAAGAATATGACTGCCGAAAAGGAGGCCGCTTATATTGCTGTTTTAACACAAGCTTTGCAGGCAGGTTATGCCGAAATTAAAGCAGGAAAAAGCAGCATGGATGCCGTAGAAGCCACGATTCATGTGATGGAAAACGATCCTCACTTTAATGCAGGAAAAGGTGCCGTTTTTACGCATGATGGCAGAAACGAACTCGATGCGGCAATAATGGATGGTAAAACTTTAATGGCAGGATCGGTTGCCGGAGTAACCACCATTAAAAATCCAATTTCGGCAGCAAGGGCTGTGATGGAAAAATCAGAACACGTGATGATGGTGGGTGCGGGTGCTGAGCAGTTTGCTAAAGAAGTAGGACTGGAAATCGTAGATCCAAAATACTTCTGGACTAAAGAGCGCTGGGATGGTTTGCAAAAAGCCATTAAAGAAGATTCGACAAAAGCAGTACTCGATCATGGAAACAAGAAATCGGAATTACTGGGAAGCAAAAATCACGATTATAAATTTGGTACGGTGGGTTGTGTGGCCTTAGATCAAGCGGGTAACTTAGCTGCAGGAACCTCAACCGGTGGTATGACCAACAAAAAATATGGCCGGGTAGGCGATGCGCCTATTATTGGTGCCGGTACCTATTGCAATAACGAAACCGCAGGTATTTCCTGTACCGGTTGGGGCGAATTTTACATCCGCAATGTGGTGGCCAAAACCATTTCCGATTTAATGGAATACAAGGGTTTATCCGTTGCCGAAGCTTCGAAAATAGCCTTAGATAAAGTAGGAAAAATGGGGGGCGATGGTGGCTTAATTGCTTTAGATAAAAAAGGTAACGTAGCACTGCCCTTTAATACCGAGGGAATGTACAGAGGTACCATAACAGCTGACGGAAAAATTGAAGTCAGCATTTATAAATAACGAAATCGCTTTTTAAGTTAGGTTTTAAGCTATTGTGCCACTAAATAGAAAAATACGCATATCTTTCCTTACTCACACCAGGTAAATGACAGTTACAGAATTTATAAAGAAAGTATTTTCCAATTTAACCTTTCAGGTTTTATTGGCCATCATCATTGGAATCTACGTTGGTGCTTACTTTCCTGGTTTTGCACCCACCGCTAAATTAATCAGTCAGGGTTTTATTAACCTGATTAGCATGTTAATTGCACCAATTATTTTCTTTACCATTGTTTTAGGTATTGCGCATATGGGCGATATGAAAAAGGTGGGCAGGGTAGGCGGCAAGGCACTGTTATATTTCGAAATTGTGAGCACAGTAGCCATTGCAATTGGTTTATTGGTAGCCAATGTTTTAAAGCCCGGTGCCGGAATGATTGCTAAGGCTGGCGATGCTACCAAAATTGCAGGTTATGCTGAACAGGCAAAAGACATGAATTGGGCCGAATTCTTCCTGCATATTATTCCGCATAATATTATAGCCTCATTTGCCGAAGGCAATATTTTACAGATTTTATTGTTTGCCATTCTTTTTGGTTATGGACTGAATAAACTGGGTGGCGAAGGTACCACAGTTTTGAATGCCTTTGATAAAATATCGAAGGTGTTATTTAAAATTATGAAGCTGATTATGCGTTTAGCACCAATTGGTGCTTTCGGCGGAATGGCTTTCAGCATTGGTACTCATGGTCTGGAAAGTATAGTGGGCATGGCCAAACTCATGGGTTCGGTTTATTTAACCTGCTTCCTGTTTATTTTCGTGATTTTAAACGGAATTTGCCGTTACTATAACTTTAGCCTCTGGGCTTACCTGAAGTATATCCGTCAGGAAATTTTAATTGTATTGGGTACCTCCTCATCAGAATCTGCCTTGCCGAGTATGATGCAGAAAATGGAAGCCATCGGTTGCGATAAATCGGTTGTTGGTTTGGTTATTCCTACGGGTTATTCATTCAACCTGGATGGAACAGCAATTTATCTGGCCATGGCCGTTATATTTCTCTGTCAGGTTTTTCATGTGGATTTAACGCTTGGACAGCAGATCACCGTCTTAGGTGTGTTGATGATAACTTCAAAAGGTGCTGCAGGGGTAACTGGTAGTGGTTTTATTGTTTTGGTATCAACCTTAACGGCCTTAAAAATTATGCCGATTGAACATATTTCGATATTAATCGGTGTAGATCGTTTTATGAGCGAAGCCAGAGCGATAACCAACGTAATTGGAAACGGTGTGGCTACCATCGTAATTGCTAAAAGCGAAAAACAGTTTGATGAGCAGAAGTATTTAAAAGCTATTCAACCCGCAATGATAGAAAAAGCAGAGGAAGTGTAGTTTGGAGTTTTCAGTTTGGAGTTTTCAGTTCTGGGTGCAGATAATTTAGCCACGGAAGCACAGAAATCACGGAAAATTTCTTGTATTTATGTTATAGTAAATCTTTGTTTTTATAGCACAAGCAAAAGCCTTCTACCCTTCGCCTTCACACCTTCAACCTTTTTTATGTACCTTTGCAGCAGAAACATGCACACAGCTTGTTTAATTAATCCATAGCACATTGGCTCAAGAAGAACAAAATAACCGCAAAGAAAAAAGCGAGTTACACCCACGCAACAAACACCGTTCGCGTTACAATTTCAAACAACTTACAGCAACCTCAAAAGAATTAAAACGTTTCGTTTTTAAAAACGAACATAATGACGATTCTATCGATTTTGCAGATCAAAGTGCCGTTAAAGCACTTAACAGAGCGTTGTTGAAGTATTTTTATAACATTTCGCAATGGGATATCCCTGCCGATTTTCTTTGTCCGCCAATTCCCGGCCGGGCCGATTATATCCACTATGTTGCTGATCTTTTGGGGTCGAGCAATAAAGGTAAAAACCCTAAAGGAGCCAATATTAATGTATTGGATATTGGTGTAGGGGCCAACTGTATTTACCCCATTATCGGTCACCAGGAATATGGCTGGAGTTTCGTAGGTTCTGAGATCGATCCACTTTCAGTTGATTCGGCAAAACGTATTATTGAAGCCAACAAACCCTTACAAGGGGCGGTAGAAATCCGTCAGCAATCTTCAAAAATGGGCATTTTCAGAGGTGTTGTAGGCGGTAAAGAAAGATTCGATGCAGTGGTTTGTAATCCGCCGTTTCATGCTTCGTTAAAAGAAGCCGAGCAGGGTACCCGTCAGAAATGGCGTAACCTGGGTGGTAACGAAAAAGAAGTAAAACACGTATTAAACTTTGGGGGTAATAAAGCCGAGCTTTGGTGTCCGGGTGGTGAGCGTGCTTTCGTAGAGCAGATGATTATCCAGAGCGAGCAGATCAAAAATCAGGTGTTATGGTTTACTTCATTGGTATCAAAAAGTGCCAATTTAAAAAGTATTTATAGCGCTTTGGTGAAAGCAAATGCTTTTGAGGTAACCACCGTTCAAATGAGCCAGGGACAAAAAATCAGCCGTTTCGTTGCATGGACCTTCCATGATGAAGCTGCCCAGGCCGAGTGGGTAAAAGCCTGGAAAACGGAACCAAAACCTAAAGCAGATAGTCCTAAGACTGAAGCAAAAGGTCTTTAGTCGGAAATATAAATCATTAAAAAGCCGTTCCGATTTTACATCAGAACGGCTTTTTGTTTGTATGCGTTAGTCGGGATTTGCAATCCCGATTCAAGAGCTAAGGATTTACAATCCTTTAGATGGGTTCTAGAGCGTTGTAGTAATTAACCGCCAAAACCGTCAAGCTTTTTAAGAAGAGGGTGAGCTGCAAGTATAGAACTGTTTGCTCAAAACTGTAAAATACCAGCTGAGCACTGTTAACTGATCTTAGTGTCAAAGAGGTATCCAACCAAAGCGGTTACTGCCATGGCAACAGTTCCCCAGAAACAGATCCGTAATACTCCTTTAATCATACCAGAGCCTCCTGCCTTTGCTGCAATTGCGCCTGATAAAGCCAAAAACACAATGGCGAAACCATATTGATAAAACACCATCGATTTGATAGGAGCAAGAAAAGCAACAAGAAAGGGTAGGATGCCACCGCTAATGAAAGATGCGCCCGAGGCAAAAGCGGCTTGAAGTGGCTTGGGTTGGGTAATTTCGTTAATGCCCAGTTCATCTCTTGCATGTGTGGCCAAGGCATCCTTTTCCGTCAGTTTTATGGCTACCTGCATGGCCAGATCTTCATCCAGTCCCTGTGCAACATATATCTTGGCGAGCTCTTTCAGCTCCAATTCGGGCATGGTTTCGAGTTCTATTTTCTCGCGTGCCAGATCAGCCTTTTCAATATCCGACTGCGAACTTACCGAAACATATTCACCAGCAGCCATCGATAACGCACCCGCAACCAGACCGGCCAGTGCCGCCAGTACAATTGGGCTTCTCGTATCGCTGGCTGCGGCAATACCAATAACCAGACTGGTTGTAGAAATTATGCCATCGTTGGCACCAAGTACCGCTGCCCTTAGCCAGCCCGTTCTATTGGTGTAATGCTTTTCTAATTCCATTTCTGGTGATGTGTGCGCTATTCTTTTCGGTCTGCAGAGTCAAAACCCCTTATTTCCCGAATATCATCATTTCTTTTCGTAAACAATCAAAATAGTCAGGTCGTTACCTACATTTGGGGCAATACCGTGCGAACTGCCCGGACGGGTTAAAATGGCATCACCAGGTTTAACTGCAAACGTTTTCCCGTTCATCTGCATGGTTCCGTTTCCACTGAGCACATAATAAATTTCATCTTCTTTTTGCAAATGATAACCTATAGCAGAACCCGATTTTAAAGTACGTTTTTTAAATACGGTTTTCAGGCTTTTGGCCTCACTAAAAAAATTAAAACCGATGGTTTTACCACCGCCATTGTGTGTTCCTGGTTCTTCTTTGGCTACTTCAACATCGTTTTGTAGGATATATTTGGTTGTATCACTATTCTGCGCACGTGCATTCATAGAAATGAAAGCAGCAGCGAAAACAGCGGCGATAGGGATTAATTTTTTGATCATATGGTTTTATAAGTAGTCTTTATCTTTAGTCTTTCAGCTCGAAAAGTAAATTTAGGCGTTTTGCATGGATGTTGCCACAAGCACCAGCACTTTGTTACTAAACCCGCTCTCCAAAAGTGCTGAACTGCTCATTTCCTAATCCTAAGTATTAATGTTTTTGATTTGAAAACGTATGGTTTGCCGTTCTTAGGTCAGGTTTATAACCGAAAGGTTTGCTGCTGTTATAGCGCCTAAGGCACGCCTGTAGCTTTAGTCTTTCCGCTTTGGCCTTTAGTCTAAATGTTTCCTATTCATTTTGCTATTACAATCTATATAGCGGGCTACAGCAGCCATAAACCATTTCCTTACATTTTACTGAAAAAACAGACTAAATAATGTGGTTTTAGATTTGAATTCCAGTTCAATAATATTAGCTTTGCACAAAAAAAATATTGATACATGAGCGTTTTAGTAAATAAAGATTCTAAGGTTATCGTTCAGGGTTTTACCGGAAACGAAGGAACTTACCACGCTGAGCAGATGCTGGCCTATGGTACAAACGTAGTTGGTGGTGTAACGCCTGGCAAAGGTGGGCAATTGCATTTAGAAAAGCCTGTTTTTAATACTGTTAAAGATGCCGTTGATAAAACGGGTGCAAATGTATCTATCATTTTTGTGCCACCAGCTTTTGCTGCTGATGCAATTATGGAAGCTGCCGAAGGTGGTATTAAAGTTATTGTTTGTATTACTGAAGGTATCCCGACTAAGGATATGATTCAGGTTAAAGAATATATTGCTGATCGCGATGTTACCCTTATCGGCCCTAACTGTCCGGGTGTAATCACTGCTGATGAAGCTAAAATTGGTATCATGCCAGGTTTTATCTTCAAAAAAGGTCACGTAGGTGTGGTTTCTAAATCAGGAACTTTAACTTACGAAGCAGTAGACCAGGTGGTTAAAGCGGGTTTAGGTATTACAACGGCTATCGGTATCGGTGGTGACCCGATTATCGGAACACCAACTGTAGAAGCAGTTAAATTATTAATGAACGACCCTGAAACTCACGGTATCATCATGATTGGTGAAATTGGTGGTGGAATGGAAGCTGAAGCTGCCCGTTGGATTAAAGAAAACGGTACTAAACCTGTTGTAGGTTTCATCGCTGGTCAAACTGCGCCTCCGGGACGTAGAATGGGCCATGCTGGTGCTATTGTTGGTGGTGCTGACGATACTGCAGCTGCAAAAATGAAAATCATGCGTGAGTGTGGTATCCGTGTAGTAGAAAGTCCTGCTGAAATCGGTGCTGCAATGGCAGAAGAATTAGCCAAATAAGATTTAAAAATCTCATTATAGAAAAGCGTTTCGATTAAGTTCGGGACGCTTTTTGTTTTTACATGGCGCTGCAGAAACATAGGAGAAAAATTAGTTGCCACGGAAACATAGAAGCACTGAAAAGAATAGGTTTTAAATTGTAATAGGTTTTAACCTCGATTGCGCTAAGGTTTGTTAACCTCCCTCTCCTCCTGGAGAGGGACATGCAGAAAATGAACATATCGCCCAAACTTTGTCAGGGTGAGGTTCTGCACCTAAAACTGTCAACTCCTAACTGAAAACTCGCAACTCCCAGCTAAATTATCATCCCTTTGTAAACACTCATACAAAGCACTAAACCAGTAAACCAAAACCACATCTATAACGTATATTGAGGTATGAAAACGATGTTAAATAAACTATTTTTGCTTTCTGCTGTTGTTTTAATAACAGGTGTTTCAGCTTGTGCGCAAAAGCAAGATAAGAAAGCCGTAAAACAATCGAAGGAAACAGAACAAATCATACCAAAGAAGAAAATGAACTGGAATCCATTAACACCCGAAGAAGAAAGAGTAATTGTAAATAAAGGTACAGAATATCCTGGTACAGGTAAATATGAACATACAACAGATAAAGGAACTTATACCTGTAAACGTTGTAATGCGGCCTTATACCGTTCGGAAAGTAAGTTCGATGCACATTGTGGCTGGCCTGCTTTCGACGATGAAATTAAAGGCGCTGTAAAGCGTATTCCTGATGCCGATGGTTCGCGTACAGAAATTGTTTGCGCCAACTGTGGTGCGCATTTAGGGCACGTATTTTTGGGCGAAGGATTTACCAATAAAGACACCCGTCATTGTGTAAATTCAATCTCCATGAATTTCGTGCCGGATAAAAAATAAGGTGGATGTAGAAGGGTTAGGTAGAGGCGTATGGCGACAAGCTGTACGCCTTTTTTAATGCACAAAATCGGGCTGTTTTTCCACAAATTGTTGATTATAAACTAAATGCTTATATTTGCAGGCTCGATAAAGAAAATTTAGCCTATGAAGTATCTGCTGTTATTAAGTTTTTGTTTCCTGTTTTTACTCGGTAAAGCACAAGATTCTGATTCATCAAACGAACCAGATAGTATCAAAAAAACAGTTCTCGCCACTTATTATCACAGAAAATTCGAAGGCCGCCGAACCACCAGCGGCGCTAAATACAGGGCAAAAAAATTAACGGCCGCCCACCGTACCCTGCCATTCGGCACCCTCGTTACCGTAACCAATCCAGATAACGGAAAATCGGTCGTTGTAAAGGTAAATGACCGTGGTCCATTCTCTAAAAGATTAGCGATAGATTTGTCTGAACGTGCTGCAAAACAGATTGGTATCTATCGTAAAGGCATTGCTAAAGTAAGCCTGAGTTACACGGTTGAGTAATACTCTTTTTAGCTCTATTCTGGGCTTATTATACCCCTCAAATTTAAGTTATTAACACTCATTTTGGTTTGCTAAACCCTTGAAAAGAAACGATTAGCTTTTTTTTCGCTTGAAAATGATATTTGGCTGATCGTTTTTCCCCAGCAATTGGGTAGGGTGTTAACAACTTTGGTTCACAAAAAAGGGCCACCGTATATATATTTGTTATAACAAAGTTCTTTAACTTCTTGCGCTTGAAAACAAATATAAAAGCTTAGTTTTTAGTAATTTATACGTATATCACTCTGATTGCAATTTTAAATTTTCCTAACTAAAAACTCAGTTGTTTGCCAGGCAATAGGGTTAGCACTTTCACAACAGCGTTTTGATAAAAGACATTACAATCATCATATAAAATTGATGGATGCGTGCCTTTGTCGGCTCTGTTAAAAAAATAGAATTAAAAATATCAGCGTATGGAACAGGAATTATTACTACAAGAAAACAAAGATAGATTTGTGCTTTTGCCGATTAAGTATCCGGCAATCTGGGAAATGTATAAAAAGACCGAAGCTAGTTTTTGGACTGCAGAAGAGATTGATCTTTCTGACGATCAGAAACACTGGGACAATTTAAATGATGGCGAAAGACATTTCATTTCTCACATCCTTGCTTTCTTTTCTGCTAGTGATGGTATCGTGAACGAAAATCTTGCAGTAAACTTCATGAGTGAGGTTCAATTGCCAGAAGCACGTTGTTTTTATGGTTTCCAGATTATGATGGAAAACATCCATGCCGAAACCTACGCCCTGTTAATCGATACTTATATTAAAGATCCTGAAGAAAAAGACCGTTTGTTCCACGCGATTGATACTGTTCCTGCAGTAAAAAGAAAAGCAGAATGGGCTTTACGCTGGATTGAAAACGGAACTTTTGCCGAACGTTTAGTGGCATTTGCTGCGGTTGAAGGTATTTTCTTCAGCGGAAGTTTCTGCTCTATTTTCTGGTTGAAAAAACGTGGCTTAATGCCAGGCTTAACTTTCAGTAACGAGTTGATCTCGAGAGACGAAGGCTCGCACTGCGAATTTGCCTGTTTATTGTACAGCATGCTGAGCAATAAATTAAGCGAAGAAGCAGTTCACGGAATCATTAGTGATGCGGTAGAAATTGAAAAAGAATTTATTACCGATGCCTTACCAGTAGCGCTAATTGGTATGAATGCCAAATTAATGAGCCAATATATTGAGTTTGTGGCCGATAGATGGTTACAGGAGCTGGGTTACAAAAAAATCTATAATGCAACCAATCCATTCGATTTTATGGAAATGATTTCATTGCAGGGTAAAACCAATTTCTTCGAAAAACGTGTTGGCGATTATCAGAAAAGTGGTGTGTTAACCTCTGCTGATAATAACAAACAGGCGTTCTCTTTAGACGAGGACTTTTAAGGTAGCGGGCGAAAGGTATTATCTTAATACCCGCCGCTTAAATCTTGATACTGATTAAATAAATAATAAAAAATACAAAAGTGATGATTAAGTCTTGACGCTTGATAATCACGACTTAATAAAAAACTTAAATCTCATAAAATATGTTCGTACTAAAAAGAGATGGCCGCAAAGAAGCGGTGCAATTTGACAAAATCACAGCTCGTATTCAAAAGTTGTGCTATAGTTTAAATTCAGATCTGGTAGATCCAATCGATGTAGCCAAAAAGGTGATCGAAGGTTTATACGATGGTGTAACTACATCTGAGTTGGATAACCTTGCTGCAGAAACAGCTGCATCGTTAACAACCAAACATCCTGATTATGCTTTGCTGGCATCGCGTATTGCGGTTTCGAACTTGCATAAAAACACCACTAAATCATTCTCGGGTACGATGAAAATGTTGTACGAATATTTCGACCCGAAAGCGCAGAAAGAGGCACCTCTTATCGCTGATGATGTTTATGAGATTATAGAAAAAAACAAGGACATTTTAGATAGTTCTATCATTTACGACCGCGATTTCGGTTTCGATTATTTCGGTTTTAAAACTTTAGAAAAATCTTACCTTTTAAAAGTTAACGGACAGATTGTAGAACGCCCGCAACATTTATTTATGCGTGTTTCTGTTGGTATCCATAAAGAAGATATCGAAAGTGCCATCAAAACCTATAACTTGATGAGTGAGCGTTGGTTTACACATGCTACGCCAACTTTATTTAATGCCGCTACACCAAAACCTCAAATGTCATCATGCTTCCTGTTAACCATGCAGGATGATAGCATCGAAGGTATTTACGATACATTAAAACAAACCGCTAAAATTTCACAAAGTGCTGGTGGTATTGGTTTAAGTATCCACAATATCCGTGCAACTGGCTCGTACATTGGTGGTACAAACGGTACAAGTAACGGTATTATCCCAATGTTACGTGTATTTAACGATACTGCCCGTTACGTAGATCAGGGTGGAGGTAAACGTAAAGGCGCCTTTGCTATTTATTTAGAGCCGTGGCATGCCGATGTTTTCGAATTCTTAGACTTACGTAAAAACCACGGTAAAGAAGAAATGCGTGCACGTGATTTGTTCTATGCCCTTTGGATTAACGATTTGTTTATGCAACGTGTTAAAGATAATGGCGATTGGACATTATTCTGCCCGCACGAAGCGCCAGGTTTAGCAGATTGTTTCGGCAAGGAATTCGAAGATTTATATACTAAATACGAAGCTGAAGGCCGTGGCCGTAAAACCATTAAAGCACAGGAGCTTTGGTTTGCTATTTTAGATTCGCAAATCGAAACCGGTACACCATATATGTTGTTTAAAGATGCAGCGAACAGCAAATCTAACCAACAGAACTTAGGTACCATTAAAAGTTCTAACCTGTGTACCGAAATTATTGAGTACACTTCTAAAGATGAGGTTGCAGTTTGTAACTTAGCTTCATTGGCATTGCCTCGTTTCGTAATCAACGGAGCTTTCGATCACCAAAAATTATACGATGTAACTTATCAGGCTACTTTAAACCTGAACAAAATCATCGATCATAACTATTACCCGGTACCAGAAGCTGAAAACTCAAACATGCGTCACCGTCCGGTTGGTTTAGGTGTGCAGGGTTTGGCTGATGCCTTTATCTTATTGCGTTTACCTTTCGAAAGTGATGAGGCTAAACGTTTAAATAAAGATATTTTCGAAACAATTTATTTTGCTTCGATGACGGCTTCACACGATTTAGCGGTGAAACATGGTCCTTACCAAACATTTAAAGGTTCTCCACTATCAAAAGGTAAATTCCAGTTCGATTTATGGAATGTTACACCAGATAGCGGTCGTTGGGACTGGAATGCATTGCGCAAAAAAGTAGTTAAAGATGGGGTGTATAACTCTTTATTGGTTGCACCAATGCCAACTGCATCTACTTCTCAGATTTTAGGTAACAACGAATGTTTCGAACCATATACTTCTAACATTTACACCCGCCGTGTATTAAGTGGAGAGTTTGTAGTGGTAAACAAACACTTATTGAAAGATTTAGTGGCCTTAGGTTTATGGAATAACGATATGAAAAACCAGATCATATTGGCTAACGGTTCAATCCAGGCGATAGATTCAATTCCAGATTACATTAAAGAATTGTATAAAACCGTTTGGGAGATCAAGATGCGTAACATCATCGATATGGCGGCCGATCGTGGTGCCTATATCTGCCAATCGCAATCATTAAACTTGTTCGTAAACGCACCAAATACTTCAAAATTAACTTCAATGCACTTCTACGCATGGGAGAAAGGTTTAAAAACCGGTATGTATTACTTGCGTACTCAGGCAGCTTCTCAAGCCGTTAAATTTACGGTAGAGAACCAGGGTGGTAAAGCCATTGAAGCGGTTATCCCAGCTGAAATGACACAAGACCAGGTTGCTGAAGAAATCGTTGACGGACCAGTTTGTTCAATGGAAGAAGGCTGTATCAGCTGCTCAGGCTAGTCCCGAGCAATCATCATACTAAGGTTGTTTAGGTCTCCTCAAGATAGAATCTTAAAGGAGATCATCTAAAACACCCTCCAATACAAAAGCCCGGTACATGGTATCGGGCTTTTTTTTATCGCTGATTTTTAGTAATCGCAATCCAATCAGTGTAATGGGTTTCACCAAGAAAAACAGCCGCTTCGGGCACTAACGTGTCGGCAGTTAACAATGCCCCCGAATATGGCGCCTCAACATCAGATGTTACCTCATCATTTTGGTGAGTGGCCTGCAAGTATTGCCTTATCCAGATGGCCATATCATATTTTTCAGGTCCGCCAATTTCAAGAATTTGGTTAGCGGGCTTTTCCAAAGCTATTTTGGCCATAAAAGCAGCTACATCTTTACTGGCAATAGGTTGAATGTTGGCTGCAGGTAGGATTACTTTTCCATCAGTGATGCTCATTTGAACAATGCCTCCTGCAAATTCAAAAAACTGGGTAGCATGAACAAGGGTATAGGGGATGCCTGATGCTTTGATCAAGTCTTCCTGCACTTGTTTGGCACGAAAATAACCGCTGGCCTGGAGTTTTTGGGTGCCCACTACAGATAAGGCAATATGATGCTGTACCCCAGCTGCCTTTGCCATAGGCAACAGATTTTCATTGGAAGTTTTGAAAAAGTTCATTACGGCAGTATCTTCAAAAGATGGCGAGTTAGATACATCTATCACTACTTGTGCCCCTTGCAATACTTCTTTTAAACCTTCGCCAGTAAGTGTGTTCACTCCTTTATTGGGCGAGGCAGCGATCACCTCATGTCCGCTGTTTTGTAATTGATTTACGATTTGGTTACCAATAAGGCCGGTACCGCCGATAACTACTATTTTCATAATCTTTGCTAGGATAAATTGTGCTATACAAAGATGAACAGTACCTGGCAAGAAAAACTTAAGCTAGTTTAAGAAAGCTAAATGTAGCTTAGGTACTTAAAAGCAATTATAATGTAGAGGTTTGGGCAAACGCTCAAAACCTTTTTGATGAAATAAAAAATAACTACTGGTCCCACCATACTTTTGTACTTGTTAGTCGGCTCCATCGCAATAGACTTAGCAACCAATCATATTTTTAGTGCAAAAAAAGACTTTTAATGGATTAAATAATGGCATGAAAAAATAAAGACTACTAAATCTATAGAATTACTTGCTTATAGGGAAATAACTATTATCTTTGCACAAGATTTAAAAAGAAAATTGAAGTGTAAAAAGCAGGGGAGTTAACCCCCGCTAATTAGAATGAAATCAGTACGTAACGCCAATCACATTACTGATTAAGAATTCTTTGTTTTAATTAATTGTACCATTAACAAAAACAGTCAAATATATGGAAAAATTTTCCTTACCCTCATCATGTCACCTTGCTTTAACTTTGCAGGTGCAAAAAATCTTTTCTAAAAATAGAGGTACCCTAAGTTGTTGGGGCTATTGTCGAATGCCTAACTAGGCTGTTCATTCTATTCCAATAAAATCAGGTACGCCAGTCCGGGCTGAGATTATTTTATGCAAATAATCCGATAGCTTTCAGCCGGTTTCGTTAAGCTAACTCATGCTATTTAAAGCCTGTGGTGGCCGCGTATTGCGTAATAAATTCCAAACAAAAATTTTTAAAAACAAGGGTTTCGTTATTGAAATCCCTTAAATCCCCATAAAAACTAATCATGAATAATAACCGAAAGCGAAGGGAGACATCAAGCCTTTGCGATAAAAGACGAAACGCATTAACAACTAATTACCGAAGTCAAATTTGCTATACTTTAATGTTATTGGCAACTGGTATTGCATTAAACCTGGGGCTTTCTGTAACCGTTAAAGCGCAACAGACAATCCCATTAGTACAATCTAAATTAGTAGGTACTGTATTAGATGAGAAAACTAAAGACCCCTTAATTGGTGTCTCTGTTCAAATTAAAGGTACAACTCACGTTGCACAAACAAATGCACAAGGAATATTTAGTTTCATTACCGGGCAAAAATTCCCATATACTTTAGTCGTTAGCTATATAGGCTATCAAAAACAAGAATTAATAGTGGATGGAAGTCCTGTAAATATCTTATTAAAAGAGGAAAATGGACAGCTGAACGAAATTGTTGTGGTGGGCTACGGTACACAAAAGCGTAAGGACTTAACCGGAGCCATTGCTTCTGTAAAATTAGATGAACTGAAAAGTTTACCAGTAAGTTCGCCTGAGCGCCTGTTGCAAGGTACGGTTTCTGGTATTCAGGTAACGCAAACTTCCGGACAACCTGGTGGGGGTGTTAGCGTACAAATCAGGGGTAGTAACTCTATTACTGCTGGAAGCGATCCGCTTTATGTAATTGATGGTTT
The DNA here is from genome assembly GCF_059423705.1 of Pedobacter sp. GW460-11-11-14-TSB4. Taxonomy (NCBI): domain Bacteria; kingdom Pseudomonadati; phylum Bacteroidota; class Sphingobacteriia; order Sphingobacteriales; family Sphingobacteriaceae; genus Pedobacter; species Pedobacter sp. GW460-11-11-14-TSB4. The sequence goes on along the minus strand of NZ_JBWKYI010000010.1, from coordinate 154,412 downwards.
TCCAATAAATAACGACAATACTGCTGCAGACGCAGGCGTAACCAACGGCGCAAAAATAAACCCAATGTCTTTTTTGAGTGCTGAAGATATCGAATCTATCGATGTATTGAAGGATGCCTCAGCTACGGCCATTTATGGCTCCAGGGGAGCCAATGGTGTAGTTATTATTACGACGAAAACGGGTAAACCCAGCAACCCATCAATTAATTACGATGGTTATTACGGCAGTCAAAGCGTAATCCGAACGTTGCCTTTGTTAAACGGTGCGCAATGGTGGGCACTACGTAAAGATGCAGCTAAAAACTCAGGTAAAAATCTGGTCATTCCGTCGGTAAGTGGTTATGGTTTAGATACTACTGGTGTGGGTACCGATTGGCAGGCAGCTGCATTTAGAGATGCACCTGTACAAAACCATAACATTTCAATCCTTTCGGGCTCTGAACGTACGCGTTTTGCATTGTCTGGTAACTATTTTAACCAGGAAGGTGTATTGCAGAATACCAATTTTACCAGGTATGCGGGTAGATTAAACATAGACCATGAGTATAATAAAAGACTGAGGATTTTTGCCAGTGTAATTGGAAGTAGCACCACGGCAAATGTGGCACCAGCTAATATTGTAGGTAACCTATTGCTTACGCCACCATCTTTACCTATTTATAAAAACGATGGCACATTTGTAGTCATCAGCCCCTTTGAGTCGGCTTTACAAAATCCAATCAACTCTTTGTATAATCAAATTAATCAAACAAAAACCAATCGCTTTTTAGGTAACGTTTCTGCTGAATATACCATCGCGGAAGGCTTAAAAGCAAAAATTTTATTTGGTGCTGATGTAACGGACAATAAGCAAAATCGTTATTTACCAATTACCACTGGCGAGGGGCAGGCATTAAGTGGCGTTGCTACTGTAGGTAGTTTGTTCACATCATCCTGGTTAAATGAAAATACCCTAAGCTACGATAAGACATTTGCCGAGAAGCATAAAATAAATGCGGTGGTGGGTTTTACCGCTCAAAAATCCAATACTAAAGGTGCGGTAGCAGAAGGCGCAGGCTTTGCAACAGATGATTATACCTACAATAATATAGGTACTGGCGTAACGCAACGCCCGGCATCTTCAACTGCTATCCAATGGGCATTAGCCTCCTATTTAGGTCGTGTAAATTATGTATTTGATGGCCGTTATTTAGCAACCTTAACTTTACGTGCAGATGGTTCATCGCGTTTTGGTGAAGGTAATAAATGGGGTTATTTTCCATCGGCAGCTTTTGGCTGGAACGTAACCAGCGAATCTTTTGCCAAAGAATGGAAAAAGATTAGCCAACTGAAAGTGCGCTTGAGTGCGGGTTATACAGGTAACCAAAATATCCCTCCATACTCATCGTTAGGACAAATTGGCTATTACAGATATAACTTCTCGAATACAACGGTAGCTGGTTTCGCTCCTAATAACGTGGGTAATCCAAACTTAGGATGGGAAAAAACCTTGCAGGTAGATGCAGGCTTCGATTTAGGTTTATTTGATAACCGTATCGCGATAACTGCCGATTACTATTACAAAAAAACAACCGATTTATTGTTGAGCAGATCAGTTCCCGGAACTTCTGGTTTGTCTGATCCATATAATGCACAGGCATCTGTGGTTTATCAAAATATTGGCGAAGTAGCTAATAAGGGGATTGAGCTTTCGTTAACAACAAGAAATTTTATCAATGAATTTAAATGGAGCACCACTGCACTTTTCTCAGTCAACAGAAATAAAGTACTGAGCCTGGGTGATGGTGTAAACCAATATATCCCAAACAACAATGCGCCATCTATTGCTAAAGTAGGTTATCCCTTAGGCTCGTTTATCGTGTATCAAACCGATGGCGTTATTCAAGCTGGCGATGTGCCCCTTACGCCGCAGGCAAACAAATCGGCCGGAGGCCAAAAATATAAAGACTTAAACGGCGATGGGAAAATTACCCAGGGCGATGATCGTATCGTTATTGCTAATCAGCCGGGTTTTCTGGCCGGATTAACCAATACGTTCAGCTATAAAGGTTTCGATGTAAATGTTTTTCTACAGGCTAATGTAGGCGGAAAGTTATACAACCAAAATAGAGCAAATCTGGAATTGGCTACTGGTTATGTAAACGGATCTACGGAATTACTTAATAGATGGACACCAGGCAATACAAATACCGATGTAAAAGCAGCATTTCAAGATCCGGCTATCACTATTTCTGATCGTTTTATCGAGAGCTCAAGTTACTTGCGTTTGAAAAACGTATCGTTAGGTTATACGTTGCCAAAGCACATTGCTGCTAAAATTAAAACCCAAAATATCAGGATTTATGTTTCTGGTGCCAACTTGGTTACCTGGACAAAATATACTGGTTTTGATCCTGAGGCAAGTGTAAACGGACAAAGTTTATTAGCTGCCGGGGTTGATAACGGTGTATATCCGAATAGTAAATCTGTGCAGTTTGGTCTATCCCTAAGTTTATAAGAATTAAAAAAATGAAAATTTTAAAATATACAGCATTATCATTGGCGATACTTTCAACGGTATCGTGCAAGAAGTTTCTGACAGAAAATCCAGATGGATTGCTGCAGGAAAACGAATATTACAAAACACAGGCAGATGCGATAAATGCAGTTAATGCCGTTTATTTCTCACTAAATCAGGGTGTTGCCGGTGCTTCGGGCATATTGCAAACACCCTATAACACGCTATTTAATACGGGAATGAACATGGCCGATGATGATGAAGATCCAGGGCCGGGTGCTACCAATGCTGATGTACGTTCGTTATCGGTTTTATCTCATTCTTCTGGCAATTTAAGGGTATATGAAATCTGGCAACAACATTATGCCACTATTCGAAGGGCAAATATTGCAATAGACAGAATACCAACCATTACATTCGATGCAACTTTAAAAAGCAGACTAATTGCAGAAGCTAAATTTTTAAGGGCATTATATTATTTCAACCTGGTCAGGTTATTTGGCGGCGTGCCTTTAATTACTGCGCAACAAGAATTTATCAAAGCTTCTGATTATGCAATTGCAAAATCTACGCCCCAACAAGTTTATGGTCAAATTGAAAAAGATTTAATCGAAGCCGCCATCGATTTGCCGGCAACCTATGTATCGCCAAATGTGGGCAGAGCAACAAAGGGTGCTGCAAAAGCTTTGCTGGCTAAAGTGTATTTAACAGAAGCATCGCAACCTTTAAATATCACGGCAAAATATGCTGATGCTGTTCGCCTGGCTGAGGAAGTGCTTTCGCCTGCGGATGGGGGAACAGGAAATTACGGTTATGGTTTGTTTGATAACTATGCAGATGCTTTCTTGCCAGCTACAAAAAACGGTAAAGAACATATATTTTCTGTGCAATTTAAATCTAATTCTCAAGGGCAGGGCAATAACGAAACTTCGAGGGCAATTTTAAGTAACGTACCAGGTTTAAGCGGCAATTACGCACACATGGTGAGGTATTATACCGTAGGTACCGATAAATATTTCAGTATCTACAAGTTATACACACCCGCTGATAAAAGAAGAGATGCAACTTTTGTAAAAGCCTTCCAAAGCCCAACAAACGGCAATTTATACTCCTTAGGTATTGATGGTAAAACCTATGTTTACAAAACTACCGACCCTGTACCTACTGCAGAACTGACGCCATTCTTTAATAAATTTTGGGATCCCAATTCTACTACTTTAACCGCAGAGGCAGCAGCTAATGTAAATATTTTGCGCTATGCAGATCTATTATTAATTCATGCAGAGGCAGAGAATGAACTGAACGGGCCAAGCGCAAAAGCTTTCAGTTCGTTAAACCGGGTAAGAGGAAGAGCAGGGCTGGGTGCACTTAGTTTAATTAACACACCAGACAAAAACGCATTTAGAGATGCCTTGTATCTGGATCGGCGCTTAGAGTTAGTTTATGAATATGAACGTTGGTTCGATTTGATCAGAGAGAAAGATGCCGCTGGTAATTCAATTTTCGTATCAAGCCTGCACAAAGTTGGCAAAACAATAGCCACTGAAAAAAACCGGTTGTATCCAATTCCACAGGCAGAAATAGAGAACAATCCATTGTTAAAGCAAAACCCAGGTTGGTAATTAAATAAGCTAAAGATTTTAACAGTTTAATTCCTAGAAAAATAGATATGAAAAAGATTCAGATTTTGTTTACACTGCTTTTGTTAAGTACAGCAACTTTCGCGCAAAAAGCAGTAAAAAATCACCCGAAACTGGCTAAAACTGCTGTTTCATCAACCAAACCGGTTACGCCACAAATTTTAAAGGAGATTTCAAATGGCAGTGCCTATCTGGTAGATGTTAGAAGTACTGAAGAATTCCAAAAAGCCCATTTAAAACATGCCCAAAACATCGATGTAAAAAGTCCTGACTTTTTAAAAAACATTGCCCAGCTCGATAAAACAAAACCAATTTATTTGTACTGCAGGTCTGGCCATAGAAGTGGCTTAGCGACCGATTCGCTGCTGAACCTGGGTTATGCTAAGGTTTATAATATTGGTGGACTGGATAGTTTGGTCACCAAAGGATTTACTAAAAATTAAAACTTAAAACCCATGAAAAAAACAATCGTAAACTTAATGGCAATAATCCTGTATATAGGTGTTGCAAAAGCGCAAACTACGCCATCTTTCGCCCAAATTGCAGAAAAGATCAATAAAGCACAGGCTCTGGTAATTGATGCCAGATCGGCAGAAGAATTTCAGCAAAGCCACATCAAAGGCGCTGTAAACATCAATCCCGCAGGTGCAGATTACCAAAAAGACTTAAAACAATTAACTGGTCAAAAGCCTATTGTTATTTATTCCATCGGTAGTGGAAGAAGCAATTCTTTAGCTAAAGTATTAAATGAAAAGGGATTCAGAGATGTTTGGGTGCTTGATGGCGGTTTTAGCAAATGGATAGGCTCGGGTTATCCCATTGAAGATCATACTAAACAAGCAGCAATCACAACAGCGGCCTATAACAAGCTAACGCAATCTGCAAAGGTAGTGCTGATAGATTTTGGTTCTAAATATTGTGGTTCTTGCAAAAAACTGGTTCCTGTTTTGGATTCGCTGGAAAACCAAAAAAGTTTTGGCGCTAAAATCATTAAAATCGAATCTTATGAGCAGGCAAAATTAGTTAAAGAAAAAAATATCAAAAGCTTGCCTACGCTACTGCTTTACAAAGATGGAAAACTGGTTTGGCAAAAGGTAGGTCAGGCTTCAACCCAAGAAATTTCTGCTGCGGTTAGTCAAAACAAGCCTGCTGGCGCTATCGCTTCATCAAAATAATAGCTAAAAACTTAACTCAAAAAACATGAAGAAATTTTTAATCTTAACAGCAATCACCGCTAGCTTTATAGCTAATCAGGTTGCTGCACAAAATATTACGCAACAACAAGAACCTTTTAAAGGAGTAATCGGTCGCACGCTTGGAGAATCAAAAGAATACTGGACAGACCCAATAAAGGCCCCGGCAAATGCGCCAAATGTACTTTGGATTTTAATTGACGATGTTGGATTTGGTGCGACCACTACTTTTGGAGGCTTAATCAATACCCCAACTTTTGACGCTTTGGCCAAAGATGGCTTACGTTACACCAATTTTCATACTACCGCAATTTGCGCACCTACCAGATCTGCTTTATTAACCGGAAGAAATTCTCATGCGGTGCATATGGGCGGTTTTGCACATACCCGTATGTCTGCCGGTTTTCCGGGTTGGGATGGAAGAATCCCTTCCGATAAAGGAACAGCCGCCGAAATATTAAGAGAAAATGGATACAATACCTTTGCCGTAGGAAAATATGGTTTAACACCAGATGAGGATGCAACAGATGTAGGGCCATTCGATCGTTGGCCACTGGGGAAAGGGTTTGACCATTTCTTCGGGTTTTTAGGCTCCGCTACAGATCAATACAAACCAGACTTAGTTGAAGATAACGCCCATGTTACGCCAGATGGTCGCCATTTAACTGCTCAGATTACCGACAAGGCCATTTCTTATTTGAAACGCCAGCAAGCCGTAAAGTCTGGTAAGCCATTTTTCTTATACTATGCGCCGGGTGCAACACATTCACCACACCAGGTGCCTGATGAGTTTAGGGATTTATACAAGGGTAAATTCGATAAGGGATGGGATAATTTCCGGCAGGAAATTTTTGCACAAGAAAAGAAATCGGGCATTATTCCACAAAATACCGTTTTGCCAGAACGTAACCCAAATATTTTGGCCTGGGATAAGTTATCCGATAAGCAACGTAAGGTGTATGCCCGTTTTATGGAAGTTTACGCAGCCTATTTAACTTACACTGATTACGAAGTTGGAAGATTGATTGATTACCTTAAAACGTCGCAGCAATTGGAAAATACTTTAGTTTTTGTAATTATTGGCGATAACGGTGCAAGTAAAGAAGGTACGCAAAATGGCGTGATCGATAAAGGTTATGTGGCGGCAGGTACAAAAGCGCCAAAACCATTAACAGAAGAAGAATCTGTTGATTATAACTATGCCAATTTAGCTAAGGTAGGTACGCCAGAAAATACCGTGGGCAATTATCCATTAGGCTGGGCACAGGCATTAAACACACCTTTTAAAGCCTGGAAACAAGACGCCAATAGCGAGGGCGGCACGCGTAATCCGTTAATTGTTTATTATCCTAAGGGGATTAAAGATAAAGGAACATTACGTACCCAATACGGGCATGTGATTGATATCCTTCCCACTACCCTGGAATATGTTGGTATTAAAAATCCAGAATTTATTCGCGGCATTAAGCAGGATACGCTTCAAGGTACTTCATTGGCCTACAGTTTTGATAATGCCAAAGCTGCCTCACGCCACACCGTACAGCACTACTACATTTTCGGCGCAAGATCCATTTATAAAGATGGGTGGAAGGCCGCTTTGAGTTTTAACCGCGATGGAATTTTCGGTCCGGAAAAAGCGAGCGGCGCAGCTACGAGGAAATACGGAGAAGGTGAGTGGGAACTGTACAATCTAAACGAAGATTTTAATGAACGAATTGACCTGGCTAAAAAAGACCCGAAAAAGTTAGCAGAATTGAAAGCGCTGTTTGAGGTGCAGGCCCAAAAATACAATTTGTATCCTTACATCACCTGGGATGATGTAACCAATCAGCGTATTCATAAAAAAACGCAGGCTACAAATACAACAACCAGCAGCGAAACCATAAAGAAATAAGTATAAATGACCTCATAATTAATGATCACTTTAAAAAATTAAGATGACTATTTCAGATGTAAAAATTCTTGGCAAGAAAATCCTTTTAGGGATTGTGGTTACCTTAGTGCCATTTGCTATCATTTTTGGCAGCTTGTGGGCTGCTCCAAAATTGCTCCCTAAATCTAAATCAAACGCCAGTAATACCATTATTTCACCTGTAAAATAACCTTGATGATGAAACCGTCATGATTTTCAAAACCAGGTCATGGAATAAATCATAACGGCTTCATCACCTTTAAAAACAAATTATAAAAAATGAAAATGTCATTAGAATCCAGACAGAAAATATGGCGAAACGCTGGCTTAAGTCTGTTTATCTTTTTTTTACCCATAGCGCTTATGTTCACCACTTTTTACATTACCGGAGAGAGACCATGGGAGCACAAAAAAGCTACGGTTAATAAACCTTCAACCTTAAAAACAAATAGCGAAAATGGAAGCGATTGATTTTATCAAAAAAATAATAGAAAACCTCAATGGAATCGGATTTCCGTTTTTAGTTTTTGTAATCGGGGTTCTCGAATTCTCTTTTGGGCTTTACAAAGGCAAATGGCCAAAAGGCGAGCGCTATACAGATATTGCCTGTTTCATTTTGCCCAAATTAGTCATTAGACCAGTAGTAGCTTATTATGGATTAAAGTTTTTGCCTGCGGTATTACCAAATTTAAAAAATGAATTTGAGTGGGTTCCATTTTGGTGGGGCTGCGGAATTATCGCAGTTGCCGATGATTTGACGCAATATTGGTACCACCGCTTACACCATGAAATTCCATGGTTATGGCGTTTCCATCGTACACACCACTCGACGCCATACATGGGCATGGCTATGGCCAGCAGACAAAATGTAATTTATAGTTTGTTTTTTTCTCAAACCTATTTAACTACTGCGCTGGTTTATTTAGGCTTAGGTATTCCGGCAGTGGTGGTAAAAGGTATAAAAGGAGCTATTGTAACCTTTGCACACTCGAGCATTCCCTGGGATAAACCTTTTTATAAGTACAAAGTATTACATCCTATTGCCTGGGTGTTCGAGCGGGTAATATCAACCCCCGCCACACATCATGCGCACCATGCGGCATCAACAGATGATGGGATAGGTTATTATAAAGGTAATTTTGGTAACATGTTTTTCCTGTGGGATATCATTTTCGATACCGCATTCATCAGCAGAAAGTATCCTAAAGCTTATGGCATTTCACATTACGAAGGTGATGAGTGGTATGCCCAACTGGCCTGGCCGTTCTTCAAATCTAAAGTAGTAGGCAGCGAATTGGCTAAAAATGGGCCAATAATAAGGCAAGATGAGCATGTTGCAGAAAGTAGCACCCCCTTAGCTGCAGGTATTAATGAAGAATATAACCTCAGCAATACCCACATCAATGCTAAAATAGAATCTGCATTTTAACATTTTTACGTTCGTATTATTTAAGGTTTTGGGCAAACGCTCAAAACCTTATTTTTTGTTTATACTTTTGTATTGGTTTCATTAGTTAATGACTAAATGAACCCATAAACAATTGAACTTTAAAGATGTCTTCAACTATTCATAGCGCCAAACACGAAATCATTCCCTGCGAGCGGTGTAATGGTGCTATTGAGTGCAAGGCAAATTCTTATACCAAATGCCAGTGTAGTGTGGTACAGCTGAGTATAAATGAAGTACAATACATCTCCGAATTGTACGATGGCTGTCTTTGTGCCAAATGTTTATTCGAATTACAACAGGAATACCGTGAAGAGATTGGTGTATAAAACCTTGTGATTTTCGTGTCTCTGTTCGTAAATCATTTGAAAAGCAGGTTTCTGTGTGCTTAGGTTAGTTCCAGTCCCACTTTCCCTTCTGCCCCGATCAAACCTGTGAAACAGGCAAGCACGCCATAAAAAAACAAGGATAAACGCTTAAATCGGGCGCATTCGTGCAATCGGGTTTAGGTTACCTGGGTTCTGCTCTTCTGGGCAAATTTATATCAAGGTATTTTTCTCTGGCGTAAAACCCAAAACAGATCAATTACTGTACTCCAATTCGGTCAATTGTATAGGTCTAAAAAAGGACGACTTTTTCCTTTTAATTGTAGTTTATACATTTAAAATTTCCCCAGGTATTCAGGAGAACCTAAAAGGTTAGTTTTTAGTGTTTATAAGCGTTCAGTTCGGTTATTGGCAAAAATGTCATCTGCAGTTGGGATTTTGGTTAAAATCAATCCTGAGTCATCTTTGAGGCCTTAAAATCAATAAAAAATAGTTTAAAAATAAGTGTTAAAAATAGTAACAAAGCATACGGTTTGCTGTCCATATCATGCTTAATAAATGGTTTATTAAGCTAAAAAAAACAGAAAAATAATATAAATTATGGAATCGCTCATTTCTAACTATTGGTGGGTTTTAGTGGCACTGTTGTGCTTAGTTTTATACAAATATATTTTACGTTTCTTATTCGGGATGGTTATTGTTCCCGAAGACAGGATCGGCTTAATTACCAAAAAATTCGTGCTCTTTGGTGCTGATCGCGAATTGCCCGACGGGCGCATCATTGCCATCAAAGGTGAGGCTGGTTTTCAAGGAAAAACGCTCGCCCCGGGATTGTATTTCGGAATGTGGTTTTGGCAGTATAGTGTAACCATGGAACAGTTTACCGTTATTCCAGAAGGTAAAATCGGACTCATCATGGCCAAAGACGGCTCGGAAATCCCGACAGGGAATATCCTTGGGCAAAAAGTAGAATCTGATAATTTCCAGGATGCAGTGAAGTTTCTCGAAAATGGCGGGCAGCGAGGCCGGCAGACTTCTTACATTACTTCGGGTTCTTATCGTATCAATACCATGTTGTTCCAGGTTTCCGTTACCGATATGGTCAGGATACAGGAAAGTATGGTGGGTATTGTAACCACGTTGGATGGATTGCCGATTGAGGCCAACCAGATTGCCGGTAAACTGGTTGATGGACACAACAATTTTCAGGATTTCGATGCCTTTATTAAACAAGGTGGTAACCGTGGTTTACAGCCCCAGGTCATTTTAGCAGGATCTTACAACCTTAACCCATGGGCTATTCAGCTGGAGGAAATTCCGATGACCGAAATCGCAATCGGTTATGTAGGCGTGGTGATCTCGTTTATTGGTACCGATGGAAATGATTTAACCGGTGCCGATTTTAAACACGGTAATATCGTGGGTAAAGGTTCTAAAGGTGTTTGGCTGGAACCACTTGGCCCCGGAAAATACCCGATTAACAAATACATCATGAAAGTAGAACTGGTACCAACAACCAATTTAGTGTTAAACTGGGCGTCAGCACGTAGCGAAGCACACAATTTGGATAAAAACCTGTCAACCATTACCGTACGTTCAAGAGATGGTTTCCCCTTCAATTTAGATGTGGCGCAGATTATCCACGTGCCCACTACAGAAGCGCCTAAGGTAATTGCACGTTTTGGTAACATGGTTAACCTGGTTTCGCAGGTTTTAGAACCCACCATTGGTAACTATTTCCGTAACTCGGCGCAGGGAAGTGATGTGATTGCTTTCTTGAGTACCCGTAAAGAGCGTCAGGAGTCAGCTAAAGAGCATATCCGCAAAGTGCTTGACGAATATAACGTAAATGCGGTTGATACGCTGATCGGTGACATTGTTCCGCCAGAATCGTTAATGAAAACTTTAACCGACCGTAAAATTGCGGAAGAACAAAAGGTTACTTACGAAACCCAGAAACAGGCGCAGGAAACGCGTCAGGGGATGGAGAAAGAAACGGCCATTGCCGATATGCAGAAAGATATTGTGAAAGCGCAACAAAGTGTAGAGATTGCCGAACGTACGGCAAGTGCAACCGTGAAAAAATCAGAAGGTGATGCTGCCGGTGTAAAACTGGCTGTGGGCGCAGAAGCTGAGGCCACAAAAATGAGGGCCCATGCCGAGGCTGAAGCAACCAAAGCAAGGGCGCAGGCCGATTCGGAAGCGATTAAATTAAGGGCTTCAGCAGAGGCCGAACAGATTTCGTTAACCGGTAGCGCCGAGGCGGGTAAAATTTTAGCGGTAGGTAAGTCAACCGCAGAAGCATATGAACTTGCGGTGAAAGCTTTGGGCGGCGAAAACTTTACCCGTTACAAAATTACCGAAGAGTTATCAAAAGGTAATGTGAAACTGATCCCTGATGTGTTAATTGGTGGCAGTGGTGGTAACCATGGCGGTTCGGCAATGGATGGCTTGCTGGGCTTAAAACTGATGGAATTAATGGATCCTCAGACACGTAAAGAAGTGGTAGCCGTTGCAGAAATTGTAGAGACAAAACCAAAACCTAAAAAGGATAACATTAATCCATAATTGGTCTTTAAATTAAAAAGGAAAGCCTCAGCGTAAGTTGGGGCTTTTTGTTTTATTACTAAATAAACACCGTAATATCGTCATTGCGAGAAGGCTTTTTCAGCCGACAGCCTGTCCCGACCTTTCGGGGAAGCAACCTTACAACAATCGCTACTGGCATCCGCATTAAGATTGCTTCGTCGTTCCTCCTCGCAATGACGAACTTTTTGCTTAATCTATTAATAATAGCCCAACCAATAACTATTCAAAATACAACCAACTCTTTTCTCATATTTTTATACAAACCTTACATCTTCAACCTTTATACCTTCAACCTTTTTAGTAACTTTGCAGCCTAATTTTGAATGACTGAATTTTGAGTGAGTGAATGGCCTTACATTAAGCATTCAATCATTTTATCATTCTCTCATTCTCTCATTTCAAAAATATGAAGAAAGTAAAAGTTGGCTTAGTGCAAATGAGTTGTACTAAAGTTAAGCAGGAAAATTTAGATAAAGCGATTGCGAAAGTAAGGGAAGCGGCAGCAAAAGGTGCGCAGATTGTGTGTTTGCAAGAGCTTTTTACTTCGCTGTATTTCTGCGATGTTGAAGATTACGATAATTTTGATCTGGCAGAAGCTATTCCGGGTCCATCTACCGATGCTTTGCAAGTGGTAGCCAAAGAATTAGGCGTGGTCATTATTGCTTCTTTGTTTGAGAAACGTGCGGAAGGATTATACCACAATACTACAGCCGTTTTAGATGCTGATGGTTCATATTTAGGTAAATATCGCAAAATGCATATTCCTGATGATCCTGCTTTTTACGAAAAATTTTACTTCACACCAGGCGATTTAGGTTACAAGGTTTTCGAAACTAAATTTGCCAAAATCGGTATCCTGATCTGCTGGGATCAATGGTATCCTGAAGCTTCGCGCATTACGGCTCTGATGGGTGCCGATATTATGTTCTATCCAACTGCAATTGGCTGGGCTACCGATCAGGATGAAGAAACCAATCAGGATCAATACAATGCATGGCAAACCATCCAACGTTCGCATGCGGTTGCAAACGGTGTTCCCGTAGTCAGTGTAAATCGTGTGGGTTTTGAACAAGATGGTGCCATGAAATTCTGGGGCGGAAGTTTCGCTACAAACGGGCAAGGCAAACTACTTTATTTAGCTTCACACGATTTAGAGGAGACAGAAGTGGTTGAATTAGATTTATCAGAATCTGATTTCTTCCGTAAACACTGGCCTTTTTTAAGAGATAGAAGGATCGATTCTTATCAGCCGATTACCAAAAGATATATTGACGGGGATTAGAAAAGTCGGAGGTCGGGAGACCGAAGACGGAAGTCAAAGAGCATACCAGGCGTGATGGCTAGTTTGAAATTCATTAACAACTCTGGGAAAGTAGATCATTGTTTTGGATTGTATTATAAGAAATTGTAATTTGTATAGTCTATTCTAATAAATTATAACTTCGGAGATCTGACTTTCGGACTTTATTATGGCATTCAAATTTGAAAAACTCAAGGTTTGGCAAAAAGCTTTAGATTTAGCTGATGAGATTGATAAAATGACAAAAACTTTTCCAAAAGAAGAGATTTATGTTTTAACATCGCAAGCGAAACGTGCAGCCGATTCAATATCAATGAATATTGCTGAAGGAAGTACAGGCCAAAGTAATCCTGAGTTCAAGAAATTTTTAGGTTATGCCTTAAGGTCAGATATTGAGGTTGTGAATTGCCTACATCTTGCAATAAGAAGAGGTTATATTAATGAAGAAATATTTCAGAAACACTATCAATCCTGTGAAGAAATTTTGATCATGATTTCTGCATTAATCAAATCGTTAAATTAATTTAGTAAGGGGTCGGAAGACCGAGATCCGATGATATTCGGTCTATAGCTAAAACATTAAATCATCCGACTTCGGACACCCGACTTTCGGACTAAACAATAAAACACTAAATCATCCGACTTCGGACACCCGACTTTCGGACTTAAAAATTATGTCAAATTTTCCTCCAAGAAAAGATTTAAATATTAATCAGTTCGATTATTCTCCAAAGCAGCAAGGTTATGCTTTTCCTGCCGAATGGGCTAAACATGAGGCAACCTGGTTGAGCTGGCCGCATAAAGAAGCTTCCTGGCCAGATAAAATCGAAACGATATACGAACCATATTGCCAGTTTATTAAAGCTGTTGCTGAAGGTGAAAAGGTACGCATCAATGTTAAGGATGAAGAAATGAAAGCTTTTGCGGTTTCTGAATTAACGAAAGTAGACGCCGATTTAAGCCAGATAGAATTCTATTTCAATGAAACCAACGATGCCTGGTGCCGCGACCATGGACCTGCATTTTTGTTAAAAGGAAATGAAAAAGCTGTTGTCGATTGGGGATATAATGCCTGGGGTGGTAAATATCCGCCATTTGACCTGGATGATGTGGTTCCGACAAAAATTGCTAATCATTTTAAACTGCCTTTATTTACGCCAGATATTGTGATGGAAGGTGGTTCGGTAGAATTTAATGGCGCTGGGACGGTTTTAACCACCACGGCTTGTTTATTGAACGAAAACCGTAATCCGCATTTAACCAAAGCGCAAATTGAGCAATATTTGCTTGAGTATTACGGACAAGAACAAGTGTTATGGCTGGGCGATGGAATTGTTGGCGACGATACCGATGGCCACATTGATGATATTACCCGTTTTGTAAATGAAGATACGGTTTTAACAGTTGTTGAAAGTAATCCGCTGGATGAAAATTACCTGCTGTTACAAGAAAACTTAGCGGCTTTAAAGGCGATGAAACTAAAAGATGGCAGGGCATTGAATATTGTAGAGTTGCCTATGCCATCGCCGGTTATTCATGAAGATACCCGTTTGCCTGCCTCTTATGCAAACTTTTACATTGCGAATGCAGCGGTAATTGTTCCGGTTTTTGATGATGTAAACGACCAGAAAGCTTTAGCTATTATTCAAGGTTGTTTCCCTGACCGGAAAGTGATCGGTATCAATTCAGTAGATATTATCTGGGGATTGGGAAGCTTTCACTGTTTGAGTCAGCAGGAACCTGCGGTTTAGTTTGCAATTAACAGTTGATAGTTTCCAGTTGTTAAACAATCTAGCAATGAAACAATTTAACAATATCTCGGTAGAGTTGTTAACTTTACCACAATTAAGTTTTTATAAATTATATAAAAGTCCCCTTTAGGGGATTTAGGGGTTATGAAATTATTAGAAGGAAAAACAGCATTAGTTACAGGCGCATCGAAAGGGATTGGCCGTAAAATAGCTGAAAAATTTGCCGAGCAGGGCGCTAATGTAGCTTTTACCTATTTATCATCAGTAGAAAAAGGTGAAGCTTTAGAACAGGAATTACAAAGCTTCGGAACAAAAGTTAAAGGTTATCGTTCTGATGCTTCTAAATTTGCTGAAGCTGAGCAATTAATCAACGATATTGTAGCGGAGTTTGGTACGATTGATATCGTGGTAAATAATGCTGGAATTACGAAAGATGGTTTATTGATGCGTATGAGCGAAGAAAACTGGGATGATGTGATCAACATTAACTTAAAATCGATTTTCAACGTAACCAAGGCCGCCTCTAAAGTAATGATGAAAGCCCGTAAAGGTGTTTTTATCAATATGGGTTCTATTGTGGGTACTACAGGTAACGGTGGACAAGCAAATTATGCTGCTTCTAAAGCTGGCATCATCGGTTTTACCAAATCGATCGCTAAAGAACTAGGTTCGAGAAATATCCGTGCCAACGTCGTAGCACCAGGCTTTATCCGTACCGAAATGACAGATATCCTTGATCCGAAAGTTGTTGAAGGATGGGAAAAAGATATTCCTTTAAAACGTGCCGGAGAAACGGAAGATATTGCCAATGTTTGCGTGTTCTTAGCTTCAGATATGAGTGCTTATGTAACTGGCCAAACTTTATCGGTTTGCGGCGGAATGCTTTAAGGAAGGTAGAGGGTTAGAAGGCTTAAGGTGGAGGGTTTTCTTTCCAAAGCCATAGAAATATTAAGAAGTCAAGTTTTGATGGCCAGTTTGCTATGAAAAACTTGACTTCTTTTGTTACTTTATAAAATATCGGCCTTTAACTTCAGTAATATTAGCAGGCATTTTATTCTTCTCGAAAGCTAAATAACCTGGTTGCAGCGATTTCCAAAAGCTGGCCTGCGCAGGGAATTGAGCAATATACTTCTTCATATTTCCATCAGTCATTTTGAAGGGATAGATATTAACCGGAATCTTCTCCTGACCTGCATTTCTGGCTTCAACACCCAAAATATAAACCTCTTTAATTTTTTCGTCTGTTAGGGGAATGCAACCCACGGTTACACAATTGCCGTGAATGTAAATATCACTTCCAGGTTTTCTATCTTTTCCGGTTCTTGCATAATCTACTGTATTTGGATAGTTAACACCCAGTGATAGATGGAAATTGCTCATCGGATTAAAAACATTAACGTAGTAGAAACCTTCTGGCGTTTGTCCATCGCCTTCAATTACTTTCGGGCCAATGGTGCCAGAATGGGCACAAAAATCGTAAGTCCTAAACAATGAATAGGTTTTAGCCGAATTATTCTTTAACCATACCTCAAGTTTGCCTTCTGTTTTGTAAGCATTGATAACCATGGAAAATTGATCACCGTATCCACCAGCCCTAACAAATTTTTTCAGTGTTTCCCACTTTTCGTTGTAGGCCTTTTCTACTCTTTCAAATTTAATTTGTGTGGCTTTAAAATTGTTTTGGGCATTCACCATAAGGCTTAGAGATAGCAGAAATGTTAGACAGATAAATTTCATAAATTTTGGTTTGGCTAAAGCTAATGAATTATCTTTTTTAGTACTAATATTTAATTATCAACACATAGAATGGCATAGCGGAAAGCGTTTGGCGTATAGTGTTAGAAGCAGATAGGCCACTTGATTCATTCGATAAGCCATTACTAATGAGCTAATGGCTAATGAACCATTGAACCAATTGACAAATAACCTTGAAAATTTCCCCAAAATTACCATCTTTATGAATTATGACTGGTTTTTTCTCGGGTACTTCTATTTTGTTTTTTCTGGGTTGCCTGGCGTTAGGTGTGCTGTATGCCTGGTTGCTTTATCGTGGCAACAAAAATTTAGATAAAAAACTGCAATATGGCTTAACTACCTTAAGGATTATTGTGGTAACCACCATTGCGTGGCTAATATTTGCCCCCCTCATCAGAACATTAAATTATAGTTTAGATAAACCTGTTATTATTATCGGACAGGATAATTCGCTCTCTGTAGGTCAGGTTAAAGCAGCTGGTTTCGACCAAAAATTATACGAACAACACCTTAAAACCTTACAGGATAAACTATCAGACAAATACGAGGTGAAAACATTTCACTTTGGCGATCAGGTGGCAGATGGTTTCGATTTTAAAAACCAGGGGAAATTAACCGATGCCTCCGCTTTTTTTCAGAAAATTAGAGATGAATATACCAACCGAAATGTTGGTGCCATTATTTTAGCAACCGACGGTATTTTTAATCATGGCGGAAATCCGCTGTATAGCGTAAACCAGATCAATGCACCGGTTTATACGATTGCCCTGGGTGATAGTATTCCAAAGCGTGATGTATTGATTTCGAATGTAAATTACAACAATATTGTTTATCTGGATGACGATTTTACGATCGAAGTCCAGGTTCAGGCTTTTCAAAGCAATAGTGAAAGCACTTCTCTAACGGTTAGCCAAAACGGCGCAAAGATTGAGCAACAGAATATAACCATTAATGGAAGCTCCTTTGTTAAAACGGTTCCGGTTAAGATTCACGCAGGTAAAATCGGTGTTCAGAAATATACCGTTCAACTGGGCGCTTTAGCAAATGAAATTACAACCAGAAATAATGTCCAGACTTTTTATGTAGAAGTGATTGATGGCAGACAGAAAGTATTGCTCGCAGCAGCTGCACCACATCCCGATTTAGGGGTTTTAAAGGAGGCTGTTTCGCTGAATAAACATTACGAAGCTAAACTTGCCCTTGCCGATGATTTAAGTGCAACAGATCCATCTAAATTCGATTTAATCGTATTGTATCAGTTACCCGATGCGCAGAATATTTCAGCTGCGTTTTTAAAGAAGTTAACCGGTTTAAAAAAACCGATCTGGTACATTTTAGGTGCGCAAAGTAATGTAAACGCTTTCAATCAAATGCAAAACCAGGTCAACTTAGGTTCTGCCAATGGTTCGATCCAGGAAGTATATGCCGATTTTGCCAATGGTTTTACCAGTTTCAATCTCACAGAAGAAGATAAAAAACAGTTTTCATCTTTCGATCCGCTGCTCAGTCCGTTTGGAAGGTTAACTGTAAATGCAGGCGCCACACCTGTTTTTAATCAGCGTATCGGCAAAGTCAGCACACAGCAGCCATTGTTATTCTTTGCAAATGAAAATGGTTTAAAGACGGGCTATTTAATGGGAGAGGGGCTTTGGCGATGGAAACTCTCGGAGGCTGAGAATGAAAGTAATCAATCAGTTTTAAACGACCTGATTTCGAAAACCGTTCAATACCTATCTGTTAAAGATGATAAACGGAGGTTTA
Organism: Pedobacter sp. GW460-11-11-14-TSB4; assembly: GCF_059423705.1. NCBI lineage: Bacteria > Pseudomonadati > Bacteroidota > Sphingobacteriia > Sphingobacteriales > Sphingobacteriaceae > Pedobacter > Pedobacter sp. GW460-11-11-14-TSB4. Next base: position 136,241 of record NZ_JBWKYI010000010.1, on the reverse strand, counting down.
AGGTATTTACCTCGAAATCAGCTTATGATGAAAATGAAACCATTCAGTTTAACGGCACGCTTTATAACGATAGCTATCAGCCTGTCAATGAACCGGAAGTTAACCTTCAGGTTAAAAATGAAGCGGGTAAAGTATTTAATTATATTTTCTCCAAAACTGAAAATGGTTATCAGTTAGATGCCGGAACCATGCCTGCAGGTAATTATTCTTATTTAGCCAATACCGAACTGGGCGGAAAGAAATTCACGGCTACGGGTAGTTTCTATGTAAATGCGCTGATTGCAGAATTTCAGCAAACCACAGCCAATCATCAGCTTTTAAATACGATGTCGAAACAAAGCAATGGTAAGCTGTTTATGCCCGAAAATTTGCTCAAAATAGCTGATGAAATTGCTAAAAACGAAAATATTAAAACCATCAGTTACGAAGACCGTAAATATGACGAACTGATCAGCATGAAATGGCTGTTCGGTTTAATTTTGATTTTGCTGGGAGTAGAGTGGTTCTTAAGAAAGCGAAACGGAGAACTTTAGCTGATGTA